>DASQLI010000160.1:0-23542 GCA_035630075.1 Microlunatus sp. | reverse complement strand
TACCGCGAGGTCCGCGACTTCGAGCTGATGCGCATGGACGCCGGGGGGTTGCCGCGCCGGGACTGCGATCGTCGACTCGGCGATTTGATCCAGAACGGGCATCGCTCATGATCATCGACGACCGGTGCTACGTCGACCTCTACGCCGAGACCGTGGAGGCGCTGACCCGGGCGGCGTTGCGACGCAACCCGGACGACTCGCCGAGCGACTTCGCCGCCTTCCTCGCCCAGGCGCTAGCAGCAACTGCGGCCAACGTCGGGGGAGCCGACCGACTCGTTGCGGGACGAGCCGGCTCCTGGGAGGCCTCCTACGTCGACGGGCTGGTCCGGAGAACAATGGGAGACCAGCCCGATGACTGGGTCTGGTTCCGCACCCAGCCGGTCGTGATTGGCCTCAACGTCGCCGAACTCATCGAAGACGAACGCCACCACCCGGGCCTGATGGGACTTGGCGAGGCACTCGAGAACTTCGACAGACAGTTCGCAACCACAGACAACGAAGTCGACGTGGATGCCTGGGACCGCGGGATCGACACGATCACAGCCCGCTACACCAACGAGTACCGGCTTTACGCCGATCGGTTCACTGCCGCGGCGCGACGTCTGGCCGATCGAATCCCGGGTCTGTCCGCTGACGTATATGTGGAAGCCGACACCAATCCAGACAGCACCTGGTGGTCGGCGGCGACCACGACCAACCCGGTCGAGTACGGCTGCGATCAGCTCGCGTACGAACTCTGGTACGCCGCCCATGACGCCATACCGTTGCCGAATGTCGACGTCTGGCTGGGCTCGGGTCAGCCGACGGCCGTAAGGGAGTGACCGGTGACCGAGAGGCTCATGACCGACGCGGAGTTGGCGGAGCGCTGGCAGACATCGCGGGGCACCTTGGCGAATGCGCGGTCTCGTGGTGACGGCTGTCCCTACCTCAAACTGGGGGGTCTTGTTCGCTATGCGCTCGACGATGTGTTGGCTTACGAGGAGCGGTGCCGGCGCGCGGTGGAGCAGCGGCGGAGTCAGCGAGAGCCGGCCAGCAGTCGCTAGAGCATTGCCGCAAGCTCGCTCTTGTCACCTTTGAGGTCTCGGCCGAGATACACGCGGGCGGTCATGCTCACATCCGCGTGACCTAGTTGATCGGCGATGCTGGCGATGGGGGCGCCTGCTTGATCCAGTAGAGAAGCAACCGTCCGCCGGAAGGTGTGCGGGATTGCCCAGTTCAGCCCTGCGGCGTCGAGTGCGTCGCGAACTGCTCCTGAGGAGTTGCTCTGATCCCACGGGATCTCCGGCTCGTCCAGGTATGCCGGCGACGCGAACACGAAGCCCTGGGTTCCCATACGGTCAGCCCGCTTGGATAGACGTTGAACAAGCCAGGTCGGCAGGTTCAGTCGTCGGTCAGACATCTGGGACTTGGTCCCGCGGATGTACACCCGTGCCTGGTCCAAGTGCACGTCGGACCAGCGGAGTCGGCGTGCCTCGTCGATCCGCACGCCGGTTCCGGCGAGAAAGGCGATTAGGTCGGCTGTGGTCTGGCGCTTCCGCGTGGCGCGCGGATTCAGTCCTTCCTCGGCCGCCGCCTCGTCGGCGACGGCGATCACGTGGTCGCGTTCGGCGCGTGTCATGGCCCGAGTGTGGTCGCGTTCCTTTGGCTTGGGAGTCTTCGCCTTGACTGCCCGCACTCGTCGCATCGCGTTGTCGGCCAGGACGTCGTTGGCGACCGCATACTCGAGCACGTTGCTCAAGAGGGCCTTGGTCTTTCGGGCCGAGACTGTTCCCCGGGTGTCAGCAACACTCTGGAGGAATAGGCGCAGCCGCTGCGGATCGTTCGCCTGAGCCAGGGTCAGTTGGCGGATCGAGGAGCCCACGCCGCCCACGTAGGACTTCCAGATTCCCGCGTAGTCAGCGATCGTGCGTCGGCTCATGCCCGAGCCTGGGCGGTCGACCTGGTCGAGCCAGAGCTCGCCTGCCGCCACGAGGGACATGTTCGCGGTCAGCTGTGCGTCGCCGGCACGGAGGAATTCTCGGACTGCGTCGGTGAGTGCAGTCTCGGCGGCTCGTCGGCTCCGGGCGTATCGGGTGATCTCTGACCGCCCACCCTCGAAGCCGCGGATATAGGTGCGAGCCTTCCATCGGGTCGCCTTCTGTGGACGAGGTGCTGTCACCCAGCGACCTGCCGAGTTCTTCATCTGTGGAACGGCGGTGATGTCGCCGGATTCCCCGAGCGCCAGCTTCCTCACAGAGACGAGGATACCGGTCATGTGGGGAGCGATGTGGGGAGTGGCGGTTGGTGCAATACCCGCGGTTGCGATGAATGGCCTAGTCAGGTCCAACTTGTGCGCCCCCGGCAGGATTCGAACCTGCGGCACAGGGTTTAGGAAACCCTTGCTCTATCCCCTGAGCTACGGGGGCACGTCCCGTCGAGCGCGGAACGCCCGCTGGGACGGGCCAAGGTTACCGGCACTCCAGGAGGCGTATGTGATGGCACAGCGCCAGCAGGCCCAGGTGATCCTCCTCACGATCTCTTGACGCTGATACCCGGCTCGTACGAACCTTTACCCGACCGACCATTCGGTCGGCTAATACCTTCCACTGCCGCGAGGACGTCATGAGTCATCAACTCCATCCGCTCGATCCCGCCGTCGGCGCCCACGGGCCGGTTCCGACGCACCGTGCCCCGACTCGTGTCGTGGTCACCATGGCCATCGCCCAATTCGGCCTGTTCGTCGCCCTGTTGGCTCCGGTGACGGTGAGCCTGGCGTTGAAGACCCAGACCCTGTTCAACGGCGACACCGCCGCGGCCGCGGTGGCCAACGCCTCGGTCCTCTCGATCGCCGCCTTCTTCGCCCTGGTGGCGAACCCGGTCTTCGGTCGGCTGAGCGACCTGACCACGGCACGCTTCGGGCGCCGACGCACCTGGATGGCGATCGGTCTGGTCTTCTTCGTCATCTCCCAGTTGGTTGTCGCCCTGGCCCCCAGCGTCCCGGTCCTGCTGGTCGGCTGGTGCCTCGCCCAGATCTCCGGCAATGCGATCCTCGCGCCGCTGCTGGCCACGATTGCCGACCAGGTCCCGCATGAGCAGCGTGGTTCGGTCTCGGCCAACGTGGGCGTGATGCAGAACCTGGGCATCCTGGCTGCCGCCTACGTCGCAACGCTGTTCGTCTCCAACATGCTCGCCCTGTTCCTGGTGCCCGCGATCATCGCGGTGATCACCGTCGGCATCTACTGCGTCGTGCTACCCGACACCCCGATCACCGAGCGTCCCGAGCTCGGCGGCTGGGTTGCGACGCTGAAGACGTTCTGGGTCAACCCGAAGCAGCACCCGGACTTCGGTTGGGCCTGGATCTCCCGCTTCCTGATGACGCTCGGCGTGTTCTTCTTCATCACCTTCCGGTTGTTCTACCTGCAGGCCGAGATCGGCCTCGGCGTCGAAGCGGCCACCCAGGTGCTGACCCTCGGCGTGCTGCTCTACACGATCGCGCTGGTGATCACCGCCAAGATCGGCGGCTGGCTGTCCGACCGCATCAACCGCCGCAAGATCTTCGTCATCGCCTCGACCGCCATCGTCGGGATCGCGCTGGCCATGCTGGCCCACGCCACCACCGTCCCGGCCTTTTATGCTGTCGAGATCGTGATGGGCATCGGTTACGGCGTCTACGTGGCCGTCGACACCGCGCTGGTCATCGACGTGCTGCCGAACCCCGACGACGCCGCCAAGGACCTCGGCGTGCTGAACATCGCCAACGCGCTGCCGCAGTCCCTGGCTCCGGCCATGGGGGCCCTGCTGCTCGGTATCGGTGGGGTTGCAGGTTCCAACTACACCGCCCTGTTCTGGGGCGCGGGCATCACCGTCGTCCTCGGCGCCCTGACGATCATCCCGATCAGGTCCGTTCGCTGACCAAGGCCGAGTTGTCAGACGCCGCGGTTGCGGGAGCGACGTCCGCCTCTGACAACTCGGCGTTCTCGTGCCAGACCGCACACGAAAGACTAGGTTCACCGTCATGTCCTTCCCGCGTCAGTACCGTCGGACGCTCACCGAGAGGTCGAGCGTCGCCGGTGACGAGGCGCGGGCCAAGATCTTGGCGATCGCCTTCGAGCTGATGGCGGAGAAGGGCTACCGGGGAACCTCGATCGCTCAGGTGGCGGCCCGAGCCGGCATCAGTCAGTCCGGGCTGCTGCACCACTTCCCGTCCAAGCAGGACTTGCTGATTGCGGTGATCGACTACCGGCAGCAGGTCGACTCGCGTACGCTGACCGACGCCGCAGGCCATCCGCTGCTCGGTTGGGCCGCGTTCGACGCGCTGGCCGAGCTGGTGCGCAAGAACAGTGAGCGCCCGCAGGTCGTACGGATGTTCTCGACGTTGTGCGCCGAGGCGCTGGATGCCGACCATCCAGCGCACACGTGGATCCAGGGGCACTTCGCCGACGGCGAGCGGACGCTCGTCGAGGCCATCGAGTTCGGGATCGCCGACGGGACGATGCACCCAGACATCCCTCCCGCCACCGTCGCGCACCTGACGTTGGCGATCATGGATGGTCTGCAGCTGCAGTGGCTCGCGAGTGAGGGTTCGCTCGACATGGCCGGCGAGTTCGAGGCGTACCTGGAGTACCTCAAAATCACCTGGGAGATCGTCGAGGAATAGTGAGACGGTGAGTCCATGGAGACTCATACGTCGGACGACCCTGCGGACCACTGGTTCGGCGAGAGCGTGGCCGCCACCTACGACGACCCCGGCGGCGCCAACGCACCCGAGACGGTTTCGGCCGCCGTGGACGTTCTCGAGGATCTCGCCGGTGACGGACCCGTGCTGGAGTTCGCCGTCGGGACCGGGCGGATCGCCGCTCCGCTGAGCGCGCGCGGCGTAACGGTGTCCGGGATCGAGCTGAGCAAGGCGATGGCCGCGCGGATTGCGAGCAAGCCCGGTGGGGAGACGATCAGCGTCACGATCGGGGACATGCGGTCGACTCGCCTCTCGGGCGAGTTCTCCCTGGTCTATCTGGTGTTCAACACCATCAGCAACGTGACCACGCAGGACGGTCAGGTCGACGTCTTCGTCAACGCGGCCGCGCACCTCCGACCCGGCGGGCTGTTCCTGATCGAGGTCGGGTTGCCCGACCTCCGTCGGCTGCCGCCTGGCCAGGACACGGTGCCGTTCACTGTTGCACCAGAGGGCGACGCAGCAGGCTACGTCGGCTTCGACCAGTACGACGTGGTGACCCAGGAGTTCACGTCCAACCACGTGACCGTCTCCGCCGATGGCGCGGGACGGTTCCGGCGGATACCCTTCCGCTACGCCTGGCCTGCCGAGATGGATCTGATGGCACGCATCGCGGGGATGCGCCTGAAGCATCGGTGGGCCGGTTGGGACCGCTCGAAGCTGACCGCAGACAGCACCATGCACGTGTCCGTGTGGGAAAAGGCGTGAGCGACGCCCGCCGCGGCCGGAACGACGATGGTGTGATCAAGGCGGTCGACGCGCCGCTCAGAAGTCGTTTCGTCATGACGGCCTGGGCAGGCACTGGCGCTGATCTATCCTGGCGATCACTCACTGCGTCGATGATCATGCAGACCGGATCAGGAGGTGTCCTGCGATGAGATCTCGTTCTGCGCGAGTCGTGATGATCATCCTCGGCGCCTTGCTCATCCTCACCGGCGTGGTCTGGATCGGCCAAGGGCTCGGGCTGATCCCGGGCAGCGTGATGACCGGTGACCGCACCTGGTTCTACGTCGGGATCGTGATGGTGGTGGCCGGCGCTGTCGCCCTGGGACTCAGTCTGCGCCGACCTCGATCAGGCTGATCCGAACCCGCACCCTGCTGGGAGGACGCAACAGCCGACTCGTCAGACCTGACGGTCGCGCGAACGACCACCGGAGCTTGTTGAGTCGGCTGGTGTGGGTGCGGAGCTACTGGCTGCCGTGCTGCGCCTGGAGCTCGGCGACCTGCTGGTGGACCTCAGCCATGTCGAGACCCTTGACCGCGGCGATGACCTGCTGGAGAGCGGGACCCGGGAGTGCGCCTGCCTGGTTGAAGACCAGGACGCCCTCACGGAAGGCCATCAGGGTCGGGATGCCCTCGATGCCCAGCTGACCGGAGAGGGCCTGGTTGGCGTCCGTGTCCAGCTTGGCGAAGGTGATGTCCCGGTGCTCTTCGGAGGCCTTGTCGTAGATCGGCGCGAACCGCTTGCACGGCCCACACCAGTCCGCCCAGAAGTCGACGAGCACGATCTCGTTGTCCGTGATCGTCTGCTCGAAGCTGTCGGCGTTGATGTCGATCGTCGCCATGTTCTCGGTCGCTCCTCAGTCTCGTTCGGGGGAACCCGGGATCACCGGGCACGCATCCTGCAACGACCCGGCACGGTGGCCTATTCCCAGCCGGCTACTTGATGGCGACCACCCGGCGCATGGGAATCGTCACATCCACCGACCCCTTGCGCTGGGCCCGATCCTGCAGCAGCTCTATCGCTGACTCCACTCGTGACCAGCGGGTCTGCGGTAGGTAGAGCGCCGACATGACCAGCTCGGCATCGGTCCGAGACGTCACCGTGAAGCGGTATCGCTCCCGCTGGTCCTCGACCCGCCGGAGGCCGTACGCGTGCAGGGTCTTGCTGAAGCCGGCCAGCTCGACCGGTCCGGGGAACTGAGGCTTGGCCCGCAACCGGGTGTTGATCCGGGCCAGGACCCGTAAGTCTGTCGGAGACAGCGGCCGCAGCGCGGGGGCGATCGCCGCGAGAACTCCGCCGGGCCGCAGCACGCGGGTGATCTCTGCCATCAGGGACTCCAGCGGGGTGATCACCACCAGCCCCAGCGAGCTGGTCACCGCGTCCACCGAGCCGTCCCGGAACGGCAGCCGCAGCCCGTCTGCCCTGACCCAGGGTCCCGGACCGCGTTCGACCGCCAGCTGGAGCTCGGCGGCTGAGATGTCGAGTCCGATCACCGTCCGGTCCGGTTCGGCGAGCTCGCGGGACATCGGACCAGAACCACAGGCCACGTCCAGCACGGTCCGGGCGGTGCCGCCGACGGCCCGGGCCAACCACCGGTACGGCGTGTGGTCGGCGCTCACCGCGCGGGACAGCACCGCTTCGACGATGCCGGTGCGATCACGGTGGAAGTCCGTCAGGTACTGGCGCCAGTTGACCTCGTCGTCGCTCATGGCTGGCTCCTGATCCGGTGTTCCGGTGGACTAGACCCGGCTCACGAACAGGTGGGTGGCGGCCTCCCGGTCGATCTCGCATCCCGGCGCGTCGTCGGGGGTGAGACGGACACCGAGTCCGCCGGCCTCGGCGACCACCTTGACGCCGGGCTGGATGCCGGCTCGGCGCAAGGTGCCCATCATCTCGACGTCCTTCTGGATCTCCTCGCTCATCCGTTGGATCACCACGGTGAGAGCACTGTCGCCGTTGTCACGGACGACGGCATCGAGCTGCTCGTTGCCGGCTCGGAAGTCCTCCATCGGGCGACTGACGCCGAGCTCCTCCAGGCCGGGGATGGGGTTGCCGTACGGCGATTCCGACGGTGTGTTGAGCAGGTCGACCAGTTTCCGCTCGACATCCTCGGAGATGACGTGCTCCCAGCGGCAGGCCTCGTCGTGCACCAGCTCCCAGTCCAGCCCGATCACGTCGATCAACAGCCGCTCCGCCAGCCGGTGCTTGCGCATCACCCGGGTCGCCCTGGCCCGACCCTCCGGCGTCAGCTCGAGGTGCCGGTCACCCTGCACGTGGACCAGGTTGTCCCGCTCCATCCGGGCCACGGTCTGCGACACCGTCGGACCGCTCTGATGCAACCGCTCCGCGATCCGGGCCCGAAGAGGGACTATGCCCTCCTCCTCTAGCTCGAAGATGGTCCGCAGGTACATCTCGGTCGTGTCGATCAGGTCGCTCACGCTGTTCGTATCTCCTTCACACCGCGCCGACCCACCCGACATCGCCGACGGTCGGCGCCCGCGGGTCCCGTCGGCTCCCGTGCAAGGGTAGAACATGGGGTCCGATGGCGGCACTGCCGTGTGGTGGGTGCGCCGGGACTTCCGGCTGGCCGACAACCCGGCCCTGCGCGCCGCGCTCGACGACGGCTCGGTGCTGCCGGTGTTCGTGCTCGATCCAGCCCTGCTCCGACGTGCCGGTACGGCGCGCCGCGCCTGGTTGATGGCCGCCCTGCGGGTCCTGGATGCCGATCTGCGCGCCGGTCATGGGCCGGGGCTGAGCGTGCTGCGTGGCAAGCCGTGGAACGTGATCCCACGGGTGACGCACCAGGTCGACGCTGTTCGGGTCCACGTGGCCGCAGACTTCGGCCCGTACGGTCGCCGACGTGACGACCGAGTCGCCGAAGCTCTCGGTTCGGCCGACCGGGAACTGGTCCGGACCGGGTCACCGTACGCGGTCGCGCCGGGCACCCTGATGAACAAGACCGGCGATCCGTTCCAGGTCTTCAGTCCGTTCCACCGCGCCTGGCTGGACCACGGCGTGCACGAGCCTGCCTCGCCGGTGCGGGCGAGCGCCGAGAACTGGCTCGCCGCCGAGGGCCGGATCGATCTTCCAGCCGCCGACGACGACGTGGTGGAGATCGCCGGAGAGCAGCAGGCCCACAAGCAGTGGAGGGTCTGGCTGCGGAGGGACCGCGGCGGAGTGGCCGACTACCGCAAGCTGCACGACCTACCCGGAGCCGATGCCACCTCGCACCTGTCGATCGCCCTGCGCTGGGGTCACCTGCACCCCCGCACGGTGCTCCAAGACCTGGCCGAGACGTCGTCCGACGGCGCCCGAGCCCTGGCCCGGCAGATCGCCTGGCGCGACTTCTTCGCCGACGTTCTCTGGCACCGACCGGATGCGACGATCGAGCCGGTGCGCCCCGAGTACAAGAAGATGCCCGTCGACGAGCCGGAGCGGACCACGACCGCGGCCAGTCGCCTGACGGCCTGGCAACAGGGCCGGACCGGGTTCCCGCTCGTCGACGCCGGGATGCGTCAGCTCCGCGCCGAGGGCTGGATGCACAACCGGGTACGGATGGTGGTCGCCTCGTTCCTGATCAAGGACCTGCACCTGGGCTGGTGGCACGGTGCGGACTGGTTCATGGAGCACCTGCGTGACGGTGACATCGCCCAGAACCAGCTGAACTGGCAGTGGGTGGCCGGCTGCGGCACCGACGCCGCCCCGTACTTCCGGGTGTTCAACCCCATCTCCCAGGGCGAGAAGTTCGACCCTGACGGCCGCTACATCCGCCGGTACGTGCCCGAGCTCGCCGACGTCGCGGACGATCACCTGCACCGGCCTTGGGAGGCGCCCGGCGGGCCGCCGCGTGGGTATCCGGCGCCGATCGTCGATCACGCGGCCGAGCGCAAGGAGGCGCTGCGGCGCTATGAGGCGACGCGGTCGTAAACGTGCTGAGCGAAGCACCGCGTGCTGAGCCTGTCGAAGCACCGCGCGCTGAGCCCGTCGAAGCACCCCTTCGACAGGCTCAGGGCACGACATCGAGGCTCAGGGCGGCGGTGGATCAGACTGGCTTGGCGAGCAGCTTCAGCAGCCGGTCCACTTCGTCGGCCACCTCGTCGCGTGCCGGCCCGAGGTACTTGCGGGGATCGACCTGGCGCGGCTGGTCGTTCAGCGCGTGACGCACCGAGCGGGTCAAGATGGCGTTCAGGTGCGTACCGATGTTGATCTTGGTCAGTCCGGCGCTGACAGCGCGCATCAGCTCGTCGTCGGGCACGCCCGAGGATCCGTGCAGCACCAGCGGCACCCCGACCGTCTCCTTCAGCCGCGCAACCAGGTCCAGGTCCAGGCGCGTGGTGCGCTCGGTCTGGGCGTGCGAGCTGCCGACCGCGACCGCCAGTGCGTCGACGCCGGTGTCGGTGACGAACGCATCCGCCTCGTCCGGCTTGGTCCGCGCCGTGGCAGCGTGCACCCCGTCCTTGCCACCGATCTCACCGAGCTCGGCCTCCACCTGAATACCGTGCCGGTGGCAGTGCCGGACGACGTCGGCGGTGACCGCGACGTTCTCGTCGTACGGCCGACGCGAGCCGTCGAACATCACCGAGGTGGCGCCGAGCTCGACACCGGCCCGGACCAGGTCGACATCGGTGACGTGATCGAGGTGCACGACCGCCGGGACGTCGGCATTGCGGGCCAGCGCGACCGTGGCGGTCAGGATCGGCTCCAGGCTGCGGTGATACAGGACGGCGTTCTCCGACACCTGCAGCACCACCGGGAGATTCGCCGCCTCCGCACCCCAGATCAGCGCCTCGGCGTGCTCCAGGGAGATGACGTTGAACGCTCCGACACCGGTGCCCGCCGCCACCGCTGGATCGAGGACCTCACGCAGTCCGGCCAGCATCGCTGTCCCCCTTCTCTGCCGCCGGCGTGACCCAGGTGCCGGTCTGCATCACCCGCAGCAGCCTTCCATGATCATCCACGACGCACAGATCGGCTCGGCAGCCGGGGGTCAGCTCGCCGACCTGATCCAGTCCGTGCCAGCGGGCCGGTGTGGTGGCGGCCATGGCGGCCACCTGCTCGATCCGGTAGCCGAAGCCGACCATCCGCTCGAAGGCGGCCGCCATCGTCAGCGTCGAGCCGGCGATCGACCCGAGGCAGCCATCCGGCTGGACCAGCCGGGCTTGGGCGTCGCGGACCGCGACCTGCAGACCGCCGAGGACGAAGTCGCCATCGGGCATCCCGGCGGCGGCCATCGCGTCGGTCACCAACGCCACCCGGTCCGCACCGGCGGCCGAGACGGCCAACTCGATCACCTGCGGGTGCAGGTGGAAGCCGTCGGCGATCAGCTCCACCATGCACCGGTCGTCGGCCAGCAGCCGCGGGATCGGCCCGGGTTCACGGTGGTGGATGGGCGGCATCGCATTGAACAGGTGCGTCACCACGGTTGCCCCGGCGTCGAGCGCTGCGGCCGCGGTCGTGTCGTCGGCATCGGTGTGACCCACCGCGGCGACCACCCCGGCAGCCACCATCGACCCGATCGCTGTGCGGCCACCGGGCAGCTCAGGGGCGACGGTGATCATCTCGATCGCGCCGGCGGCGTCCTCGACCAGCGCCATGATCACCGCGGGGTCGGGATCACGCAGCAGGGACGGGTCGTGGGCCCCCTTCCGCTTCTCCGACAGGAACGGCCCCTCCAGGTGGATCCCAGCGAACTCGCCCTCGGCGACCAGCGGACGCAGGGCGGCGATCTGGGCGGCCAGCGCGTCGAGGTCGGCGGTGACCAGGCTCGCGAAGGTCGTCGTCGTACCGTGATCGCGATGGAACTGCCGCGCCGTACGCGCCTCCGCTGGATCGGTGGTGGCGTAGCTCGCCCCGCCGCCGCCGTGGACGTGGGTGTCCACGAAGCCGGGCACCACCCAGCCGTCGACCTCCTGCTCCGCCGGCGCCTCGGCGGCGGCCGACTCGATGCCGATGATGTCGCCGCCGGCGACCACCAGCACGGCGTCATCCAGGACTCCGTGCGCTGCCGTCACCAGGTGCCGGCAGCGCAGCCGGGTTGCGTGTTCCACGATCAGCTGCTCCCTTGGTCGATCAGGTGGTCCCAGCCAATCAGGCCGGCGCCCCGGACGCCCGCATCGGAGCCGAGCGCGGCGGTGAAGAGCCGGGGCCGGCGGTGGAAGGAGAGCCGGTCCTCGAGCGCCTGAGCCAGCTCGTCCATGATCAGGTCGGCGGCGCCGACCAACCCGCCGCCGATGATCACGATCTCCGGCGCCAACAGGGCCGTGTACGCGGCCAGCGCCTCGGCGAGCCCCGCGACCGCCACCGCGAACGCCTGCAACGCAGCCTGATCACCGCTGCGGGCCAGGTCGGCGACCTCCTGCGCGGTGCGCCGGAGGCCGGCGGTACGCAGGTAGCTGCGCGCCACCCCGGAAGCGGAGGCGACCGTCTCCAAGCAGCCGTACGCACCGCAGGCACAGTGCTGGTCGGCGACCGAGACGTGCAGGTGGCCGATCTCGCCGGCGTAGCCGCCGGCCTCCAGCAGCCGGCCGTCGACGATCGCCGCCCCCGCGATACCGGTGCCCAGCGGCAGGAACAGCAGGTTGTCCGCCTCGCTGCGACCGCCCAGCCGCCACTCGGCCAGCCCGCCCGCGCGGACATCGTGCCCGATGGTCCCCGGCAGGCCGGTGATGGAGTCGAGCACCTGCCGGATGGGGACGTCGTGCCAGCCCACGTTCGGGGCCACCCGGACGATGCCCGCCGCGACGTCGATGATCCCGGGCGCGACGAACCCGTACCCCCTCGTGGTCAGTTCATTCCTGGGTCGCGCGGCCTCGATGATCAGCTCAGCCAGCCACTCGGGCGGCACCGCACCATGATCATCGATCTTGGTCTCGACCCGTCGGACGTCGGTGGCACTGCCGTCGCGGGTCACGTACGCGATCTTGGTCAGGGTGCCGCCCAGGTCGACGGCGACGACGACCTCCGATCCGGTCGGTCCCTCGGTGGTGATCATGGTCAGCCGGAGAGCACCACCGAGCGGGCGAGGCTGCGCGGAGTGTCGGGGTTGAGACCGAGCGCGAGGGCCCGGGCCACGGCGACGCGCTGCACGGTGACCAGCTGGGCCATCGGGTCGCGGTCGTCGGCGATCCAGCTGGCGCCGGTGCCGGTCACGTCGTCGGCCAGGCCGGCGGGCGGCCGGCCGAACATCCAGACCGTGCGCCCCGGCGCCGCGATCGAGATCGGGCCGTGCCGGTAGTCCATCGCGGGATAGGACTCCGCCCACGAGGACGAGGTCTCACGGAACTTCAGGGCCGCCTCGTGGGCGAGTCCGACGGTCCAGCCACGGCCGAGGAACGTGCTCTGCTCGGCCGCCGCCCAGGAATCGTCCAGCGGAGCGATGATCGCCTCGGCGGCAGCCTCAGCGAGACCGTCGACGTCGCGCCGCCAGGCAGCCCGGAACAACATCAGCGCGCTGGTGGCGAAGCGGGTCTGGACCACGGACTGCTCATCGGCGAAGGAGAGATCGACCACCGCGTCGGCGGCATCGGGAGCCGGAGTGTCGAGATCACCGAGCACCACCGACGTCGGGATCGTGCCCCCGACCTGGCGGAGCACCGCGAGCACCTCGCTCGTCGTGCCGGAACGGGTGATGGCGATGATCCGGTCGTAGTGGCGGTCCGGCACCTCGGAGGCGGTGAACGCGTCGGTCTCCCCCAGTCCGGCGCCCTCGCGCCACGCAGCCGCCACCTGGGCGACGAACCAGGAGGTTCCACAGCCGATCAGGGCGATCCGCTCACCCGGTCGGCCGAGCAGATCGGACCCCACCAGGGTGGTGGCAGCCTCAGCGGCCTGCCGCCAGCAGGCTGGCTGGGACGCGATCTCACTCTCGACGAACGTCATATGGAACTCCCGAAATGTCTCAAATTTGTTCGTTTTGCTTCCCAAACACGCAGATATGAACATATCATGCCGACCGTGACTCGGGCGGAACGACTGTCGTCGCTGCTCGAGATGCTCGTCGCGGACGGTCGGATCGACGTCGAGCACTCGGCAGCTCATTTTCGCGTGTCCGCTGCCACCATCCGCCGCGACCTCGACTACCTGGCCGACCAGCAGCTCCTGTCCCGTACGCATGGTGGCGCCGTGCCGAACACGACCAGCTACGATCTGCCGCTGCGCTACAAGTCGACCAGTCGCGGCGAGGCCAAGCTGCGGATCGCCGAGCGAGCCGTCCAGATGCTCTGGCCCGGCTGCACCGTGTCGCTGAACGGTGGTACGACGACCGTCGAAGTCGCTCGCGCGATCCCTGGTGCTCACGCGCTGCACAACGGGGTGACCGTGGTCACGAACGCGATCAACATCGCCACCGAGCTGACCGTCCGACCATTCATCAAGATCGTCGTCTGCGGCGGTGTCGCCCGGCCGCAGAGCTACGAGCTGGTCGGAGCCCTCGCCACCGAGACCTTGTCCCAGCTGACGCCGGATATCTGCTTCCTGGGCGCGATCGGCCTCGATCCAGCGGCAGGGATCACCACCTACGACGAGGCGGAGGCCGCGATCAACCGGGTGATGGTGACCCAAGCCAAACGGACAGTCGTGGTGGCTGACGCCTCCAAGCTCGGACACGTGGGGTTCTCGCGCATCTGCCACGTCCACGAGGTGTCGGCCATCATCACCGACACGTCCGCCGAGCCGGAGATGGTCGACCAGCTGGAGCAGCGCGGCGTCGAGGTCATCCTGGCCTGAGCTGGCCTGGACGTCGCTGTCCCCCGTGCTCCGCGTTGTCACAAGCAGCACACCTCATGTTCGTGCACCCGGCTGATGACCGCGCTTCGCCGTCCGGGGGGGCCTTGCAGGCACCCGTCCAATCCACAGCGGAAATCCGTTGACCAGTCCCGATCTCCCGCCTACCTTTGTGCGTACACAGGAAAGGAGGTGGTCCAAGGAATGAATGACTATTGGACTTGTGAGGTGGCGGCCAGTTAGCCGCTGCGCGACCTGTGCAGGTCGGTCCGCAGTGGCCGGCTAATCCACAGCCAACACCCGAACCCGCGAACGTCGGACTCGTCCCCCGACCGTGGACGGCACCGAGGTCACCCGATCTCAACGCCGCCACGACAGTTCGCGGGTTTGTCGCGTTCTGGCCCTTGTCCCTTGGGAGGGATGGTCGACACGGTGATCGCGGCCTCGCAGCCACTCGACGGCTGACCACTGGAGGGTGGGCGTAGCGTCGCCGTCATGCCTGCTTCCGGCCGCGTCGTCGAGGTCGACGCCGCCCGGCTCGCGGGCTGGGTCGAGCGGTTCGCCGAGCGCCACGGCGAGGTGGCGATCGATCCCTCGGCGGCTGCGGTGGTGATCACCGCGGCCGACGGCGCTCGGGCCGAGATCACGATCCCGTACGGGACGTGGCCGGGCCCTGCACCCGGCACCGACCCGATCTCCTGGCTGGCCGAACACGTCCGACTTCCCCGGACGGTCGGCGTCCTGCTGGCCCGCCGGAGCGGTTGGGCGGTCGGTGTCGTCGAGGAAGATGAGCTGGTCGCGTCTGCTGCCGGTGGCGGTCACGTCCAGGGGCGGACCAAGGCCGGCGGCTGGTCGCAGCAGCGCTACGCCCGGCGGCGGAGCAACCAGGCCGAGCAGCTGTGGCAGCGGGCCGCAGACGGGGCGGTCAGCGTGCTGCTGCCCCATCGCACCCGGCTGACGGCGCTGTTCACCGGAGGCGACCGGGGCGGAATAGCCGCAGTGCTGGCCGACGAGCGGCTGACCGGCCTCGCCTCCCTGGTCGTGCCGCGCTTCTTCGCCGTCGGCGACCCCACGCGATCCGTCCTGATCGAGGTGGTGCGTCGGCTCTCGGCGGTCGTCATCACGCTGAACGAGCTGGCGTGATTGTGCGCGACGTCGCCCCGGCTGGTGATCGCGAGCTCTGACTGGGCTCCGCCCACCCCGGTCGCGGTGAGCTCTCTGTAGCCCATCAGGGGGCCAGCCGGGTGATCGTCCAGGTGCGCTCGTCGGTCAGCCGGTAGACCAGCCGGTCGTGCATCCGGCTCGGCTGCCCCTGCCAGAACTCGATCTCGGTCGGGCGTACCAGGTAGCCGCCCCAGTGCGGCGGACACGGCACGTCGGCGCCGTCGAACCGGGCCTCGACCGCGGCGTACGACGTCTGCAGGTCCGCCAGCGAGCCCACCGGTGACGACTGCGACGAGGCCCAGGCTCCGAGCTGCGACCCGCGAGGCCGGGTGGCGAAGTAGGCCTTTGACTCCGCCCGCGCGACCGGCTCCGCGGCGCCCGCCACCCGAACCTGGCGGTGGATCGCGTGCCAGCCGAAGTGCAGACCGACCGCCGGGTTGGCGGCGATCTCCGCTGCCTTCGCCGAGTCGTAGTTGGTGAAGAAGGTGAACCCGTCCGCCCGCAGCTCCTTCAGCAGCACGGTCCGTACCCTCGGCCTGCCGGCGTCGCAGGTGGCGACGACCATCGCCGTCGGCTCGGCCAGCTCGCCGCGATCACGCGCAGCGAACGCGTCGGCCAGCCAGCGGCGGAAGAGCGCGAACGGCTCATCGGGTACGGCCGACTCCAGCAGGTGGTCGCCGACGTAGTCGACACGCTCGGCGGCGAGATCGGCGGCGGGATCGGCGACACGCTTCGTCAGGTGCTCAGGCTCCGACATGCCGCCAGTCTCCCAGCCGCAGCCCGACCGACTCCGCGGTGGTTGCAGCCACCGCGGAGTTCCGCACCGCGCGATCGGGAGGCAACGGGCTGGAAGGATGTGGCCGTGACTTCGCTGGTGATCCCCTCCGACCTGCTACCCGGCGACGGACGTTTCGGCTCCGGTCCCGCCAAGGTGCGCCCGGAGTCGCTGGCCGCGCTGGCGGCGACCGGCCGCAGCCTGTTGGGCACCTCGCACCGGCAGGCACCGGTCAGGCAGCTGGTCGGGGAGGTGAAGCTCGGCCTGGAGCAGCTCTTCGCGCTGCCGGACGGGTATGAGGTGGTGCTCGGCAACGGCGGGTCGACGTTGTTCTGGGACGTGGCGGTCGTCTCCCTGATCCGTCACCGCAGCGCGCACGCCAGCTTCGGTGAGTTCTCGGCCAAGTTCGCCGCTGCCGTGGCTGCCGCTCCGCACCTCGCCGCCCCCGCGGTCGTGACGGCCGACCCCGGCTCGGTCGCCGTACCAGCGGCAGTCGAGGACGCCGACGTCTATGCCTGGGCTCACAACGAGACGTCGACCGGCGCCATCGCCCCGGTCCGCCGGGTGCCGGGTGCCGCCGACGACGCGCTGACCGTGATCGACGGGACCTCCGCCGCCGGCGGCACCCGCGTCGACGTCGCCGAGACCGACGTCTACTACTTCGCCCCGCAGAAGAGCCTGGGTTCCGAGGGAGGTCTGTGGTTCGCCCTGCTGTCGCCGCGCGCGCTCGACCGGGTCGCCGAGATCGCGGCCGCCGACCGCTGGATCCCCTCGTCGCTGAGCCTGTCCAGCGCCGTGGAGAACTCCCGCGCCGACCAGACTCTCAACACACCCGCCATCGCCACACTGCTCTTGATGCGCGAGCAGCTCACCTGGTTCAACGAGCACGGAGGGCTGGCGTTCGCGGCCGCGCGCACCGACGACTCGGCCAGCCGACTGTATGCGTGGGCGGAGGCGTCGTCGCATGCCACGCCGTTCGTCGCCGATCCGGCACTTCGGTCTCCGGTGGTCGGCACCATCGACTTCACCGGCGTGGACGCGGCCGCGATCGCCCGGGTGCTGCGGGAGAACGGCGTGGTGGACACCGAGCCCTACCGCAAGCTCGGCCGCAACCAGCTGCGGGTCGGCATGTACCCCAATGTCGAGCCAGACGACGTCAGTGCCCTGTGTGCCTGCATCGACTGGGTGATCGAGCGCCTCTAACCGGCTGCTGTCGAGACCCAGGGTTGGTCGAGTCCCGCGTCGTGGAGATCGGGGGTCAGGGGCGGCGGACCGCGATCACGACGCCGGCCGCGACCACGGCGACGGCCGCTGCGACACCGAGCGCAGCCAGGGTGCCGGCCCGATCTGTGCCGGACGGGTCGGCCTCGTCGGGCAGATCGGCCCCGGACTCCTCGCCCGATCCCGGGCTCACGCTCGTGGTGGGCTCGGCCGTCGTTGTCGGCTTCGCCTTGGCGGTGGGATCCGCGGTCGAGGGGGTCCTGGGGCTGGCCGAAGTCGTCTTCGGCGGCTGGGAGGAGGGCTCCGGCGCCTCGTCCAGGCTCGACGGGATGTCGATGCGCAGCACCTTCGACCGCTTTCCCTCACTCCCCAGGAGGAGTGCCGTCCCGTCGATGGTGGTGGTGATCGACTCGCCCTGCCTCTGGGCCGGGCTGGCAGCGCGAGCGGTGACCTCGTACGAGTCGGGATCGAGGACCTCTACCGACACATACGTCCGGAGCGCGATCGAGCCGTCGGCCAGCACCGTCCCGTCGGTCACGTACGTCGGAGCGTCGCCCACGCGCTCGAGCTCGTTGACCCCCTGCCGCTCCGGGGACGCCGGAGCGGCGTAGATGCCGCCGGTCGTCCCCTTGGTGACGATGTACAACCGGCCGTCGCCGTCCACCAGCAGCGTCTCCGCATCGTGTGCTCCGTCGGGGTAGGAGAAGTCGTACGCCTTGTAGACCACCGGCTGCTCCGACGGCTCGGCGTCGTCGAAGAAGTAGACGGTGACGAAGTCGCGACGCTCGCGGTTGTCGCCGATGTCGGCCACGTAGAGGCGTCCGTCGTGGAAGGCGACCGCCTCGACGTCCACCGGATCGACCCGGAACTCCAGCGTCCCCTGCGGATCGCCGTCCGCATCGAGGGCGTACGCCACCGCGGAGTCGCCGGAGTCGTTGACGGTCCAGTAGCGCTCGTTCGGTGCGTCGGTCGCGAGACCGGAGGACTCGGTGATGCGGCTGTCGGTGATGGTGAACTCCACCGTCTCCGCGATGGCCGGGAGCGCCGCGGACCAGCCGAGCAGCAGCCCGACCAGGGCGGCAGCCAATCCGGAGAACAGCAGACGCAGCGGATCGTGACGCGGGTCCCGGCGCGTCGGCTCCATCGCCGGCTCCCCTCTGTGTACCCAGCGTGCGTGACGGTTGTGACGGATGATGCTGAGGGGAGCGTACGCGATGACGCATGCTCACAGCCTGCTCACAGCGCAACCACCCCATTTCCGTTTACGCTTCAACTATGGAGATTCAGGGATTGCCCCTGCACCCGCTGGTGGTGCACGCCGTCGTCGTGCTGGTGCCGCTGGCGGCGCTGGGCGGCATCGTGATCAGCGCCTGGGGCCCAGCGCGCAAGCGGTACGGGTGGCTGACGGTGGCGTTCGCGTTCGCAGCCGCATCCAGCACACTGGTCGCCCAGCAGGCCGGCAAGTCGCTGGCGGCTACCTTTCCCCGGCAGACCGAGGCGCTGCAGACCCATACGAACCTCGGAACCGGACTGCTGCTCTGGGTGATCATCCTGTTCTTCGGCACCGCGTCGGTCATGGTCGCGCAGCGGCTGATCGACCGACAGAATCCGCAGGGTCGGATCGCCCTCGTGGTCGGCGGAGTGGTCACCGTGGTGACGGCCGTGATCAGCATCGTCCAGGTGATCCGCATCGGGCATTCCGGCTCCATCGCGGTCTGGGGCGGCTGACCGGGGTGGGTCCGCGCCGACTCAGCCGACCAGGTACTGCCAGCCGGCCGCGGCCACCACCAGCACCAGCAGCCCGACCAGCACACCGGACACGATGAGCCGGCGGGCGCGGGGATTCACCCGGCCAGGATAGGAGCCTCCGGATCCGGAGCTGGTCGGCGACGGCGCCGGCGTAGACAGCCCACCCGGGCCGGCGACGGCTGGTGTCGGCCGTCCGCTCGTGATCGAGGACGGTTACCGTGTCTGGCATGGGAGAGCTGCGCCTCTACGCCATCGGCATCGAGGAGATGCGTGGCATCGTCGGCGCCGGTCCGCTCACCGGCGAGCTCCGCCAGGCTGCCGCGCAAGCCTTCACCCCGCCTCAGCAACCGAAGTCCAAGGGCCTGATCAGCAAGCTCGGACCCATGTTCCGCCGGCCCCCGGACGCCCCGGTGCTCTCCCCCACCGATCCGGAGCCGCGAGACGTCGAGGTGCTGCTCGCCGGCGCGTACATCTCACCCACTCGGATGGGCGCCAGCTGGCGGGTGCTGGAGACCCTGGTGCAGTACCGCAGCTGGGGCTCGACCCGGCTGCCGTTGACCTCGCAGTCGCTGGATGATCTCGACTTCGCCCTGGCCCGCGGCGGGGTGGCCGCTGCCGTCGGGGTCGGGCACCTGTTGAGGTCGAGCACGAACGTCCGGTTGATCCCGGTCCAGGGACTGACCGTCGGCTGGCACCGGTACGACAAGGCGCTGGCCATGGCCGAGGCTTACCGGGCCGCCATCCACGAGATCAAGACAGACGAGCAACGAGAGCTCGTCGGCAGCCTGGTCACCTGGCTGGACGGGTTCATCCCGTGGTCGGAGGTGGCTGCCCGCATCGGCCGTCCGGTGCCCGACCTGGTCGGCTTCTGGGCCAACTGAGCTGGCGACCCCCTACGCCGGAGTCACCACCAGGACCAGGTCGCCGCCTTCCACCTGTTGCACCGAACCCAGAGCCAGCCGCTGGACGGTTCCGGCGACTGCCGTGGTGATCGCCGCCTCCATCTTCATCGCCTCGATCGTGGCCACCGTCTGGCCGGCCTCGACCTGGTCACCCTCGGCCACCGCCACCGAGACCACCCCGGCGAATGGCGCAGCCACGTGGCCCGGCGTCGTCGGGTCGGCCTTCTCGGCGGCCTTGATGTCGACCTTGATCGAGGTGTCCCTGACCCGAATCGGTCGCAGCTGGCCGTTCAGGGTGCACATCACCGTCCGCATCCCCCGCTCGTCGGGGCTACCGATCGCCTCCAGCCCGAGGATCAGCCGGACGCCGCGACCCAGTGGCACCGTGTGCTCGTCGCCGGTCCGCAGCCCGTACAGGTAGTCCGACGTGTCCAGCCGGCCCACCTCACCGTACGTCTCCCGGGCCTTGGTGAAGTCCTTGCTCGGACCCGGGAACAGCAGCCGGTTGAGGGTCTGCTGCCGCAGCCGCCCCGCCTCGTTGAGCGCGCGCGAGTCGTCCTCGGCCAGGTCGACATCACGGACCGGGATCGAGCGGCCTGCCAGCGCCTTGGAGCGGAACGGCTCCGGCCACCCGCCCGGCGGGTCCCCCAGCTCGCCGTTCAGGAAGCCGATCACCGAGTCAGGGATGTCGTAGCCGCCGGGGTCGGCCTCGAAGTCGTCCGGGTCGGCTCCCGCCGCCACCAGCTGCAGGGCGAGGTCGCCGACCACCTTCGACGACGGGGTGACCTTGGTCGGTCGGCCGAGGATCCGGGAGGCGGCCGCATACATCGCCTCGATCGCCTCGAACCGGTCGGCCAGCCCCAGGGCGATCGCCTGCTGCCGCAGGTTGGACAGCTGACCCCCGGGGATCTCGTGGTCGTACACCCGTCCGGTCGGGCTCGGCAGTCCGGACTCGAAGGGTGCGTAGATCTTGCGGACCGACTCCCAGTACGGCTCCAGGTCCATCACCGCTCTCAGATCCAGGTTCGTCGCCCGTTCGGTGTGGGCGAGCGCGGCCACCAGCGCCGACGCCGGCGGTTGCGAGGTGGTGGCCGCCATCGGGGCGCTCGCCACGTCCACGGCATCCACCCCGGCATCCACCGCGGCCAGCAGCGTCGCCAGCTGGCCGCCGGCGGTGTCGTGGGTGTGCAGGTGCACCGGCAGGTCGAACCGTTGCCGCAGTGCCGACACCAGCTTGGCCGCCGCCGGCGGCCGCAGCAGCCCGGCCATGTCCTTGATGGCCAGGATGTGCGCTCCCGCGTCGACGATCTGCTCGGCCAGCCGCAGGTAGTAGTCGAGGGTGTAGAGCGTCTCGTGGGGAGAGCTGAGGTCAGCGGTGTAGCACAGCGCCACCTCCGCGATCGTCGTCCCGGTCTCCCGGACGGCCTCGATCGCCGGCCGCATCTGCTCGACGTCGTTGAGGGCATCGAAGATTCGGAAGATGTCGATTCCGACGATCGCCGCCTCCTGCACGAACGAGGTGGTGACCTTCGTCGGGTACGGCGTGTAGCCGACGGTGTTGCGGCCCCGCAGCAGCATCTGCAGGCACAGTCCGGGCATGTTGTAGCGCAGCGTGGCGAGTCGCTCCCACGGATCCTCCTGGAGGAACCGCAGTGCGACGTCGTACGTGGCGCCGCCCCAGCACTCGACCGACAGCAGCTGCGAAGTCATCCGACCCACGTACGGAGAGATCCGCAGCAGGTCCTTGGTCCGGACCCGGGTGGCAAGCAGCGACTGGTGGGCGTCGCGGAAGGTGGTGTCGGTGACCTCCGTGCTGGTCCGCGAGCGCAGGTCGGCCGCGAATCCTTCAGGGCCCAGCTCCAGCAGCCGCTGTCGGGAGCCGCTCGGCGAGGGCTGCGACAGGTCGATCCCGCGCGGCAGCTTCTCCCGCGGGTCGAGCATCCGCGGCGGCTCCCCGTACGGGCGGTTGACCGTCGCCTCGGCCAGCCAGCGCAGCAGGCGGGTGCCGCGGTCGGCCGGCACGTGCGTGGTCAGCAGCTCCGGCCGCTGCTCGATGAAGGCGGTCGACACGTTCCCGGCGATGAACTCGGGATCGGCCAGCACCGCCTGCAGGAACGGGATGTTGGTGCTGACGCCGCGGATCCGGAACTCGGCCAGCGCCCGTCGCGACCGCGCCACCGCGGCTTCGAAGCTCCGGCCGCGGCAGGTGAGCTTGACCAGCATCGAGTCGAAGTGCGGGCTGATCTCCACCCCGGTGTCCACCGTGCCGCCGTCCAGCCGGACGCCGGCGCCGGCCGCCGACCGGTAGGCGGTGATGGTGCCGGTGTCGGGTCGGAAGCCGTTGGCCGGGTCCTCCGTGGTGATCCGGCACTGCAGGGCCGCGCCGTTGATCCGTACCGTGTCCTGGCTCAGGCCCAGGTCGGCCAACGAAGAACCGGAGGCGATCAGCATCTGCGACTGCACCAGGTCGACGTCGGTGATCTCCTCGGTGACGGTGTGCTCGACCTGGATCCGGGGGTTCATCTCGATGAACACGTGCTGGCCGGCCCGCTCGCCCTCCGTCTCGACCAGGAACTCCACGGTTCCCGCGCAGGAGTAGTCGATCGACCGGGCGAACTCGACCGCATCGGCACACAGAGCCGCCCGCAGCTCGTCGGAGATGTGGGGAGCGGGCGCGATCTCGACCACCTTCTGGTGCCGCCGCTGGATCGAGCAGTCGCGCTCGAACAGGTGCATCACGTGCCCAGTCGTGTCGGCCAGGATCTGCACCTCGATGTGCCGGGGGCGGCCGACGGCCTGCTCGATGAACACCGTCGGGTCACCGAACGCGCCCTCGGCCTCCCGCATGGCGGCCTGCAGCGCCTCAGGCAGCACCTCGGCGTTGTCCACCCGGCGCATCCCCCGGCCACCGCCACCGGCCACGGCCTTGACGAACACCGGGAAGCCGATCTCGGTCGCGCCGGCCACCAACGCGTCGACATCGGCCGACGGGGGTGTCGACCTCAGCGTCGGGATGCCGGCGGCCCTCGCCGCGGCCAGCGCCCGCACCTTGTTCCCGGCCAGCTCCAGCACGTTCGGCGGCGGCCCGATGAAGGTGATACCGGCGTCCAGGCAGGCCTGAGCCAGCTCGGGGTTCTCGCTGAGGAAGCCGTAGCCGGGATAGATCGCGTCAGCCCCTGCTTCCCGGGCCGCCCGGATGATCTCGCGGACGTCCAGATAGGCCCGGACCGGATGGCCCCGCTCGCCGATCAGGTATGCCTCGTCGGCCTTGATCCGGTGCACCGCGTTGCGGTCCTCGTACGGGTAGACCGCGACCGTGGCCACGCCCAGCTCGTAGGCGGCTCGGAACGCGCGGACGGCGATCTCACCTCGGTTGGCGACGAGGACCTTGGAGAACATGGGCCGAATCTATCCGCCGGGCACGGCAGCCGGCGGACGAGTCGTCGGGGGCGGAATCGCTCGTCGTCGAGCGTTGGCTCAGCCTGCACACGCTGATCACGGGACCAGGGTCAGCGCCGCCGATCGCCCGAGCCCGACACGGCTTGGCCTGGCGGAGCCCACGTCGCCGGAGCTCG
>DASQLI010000159.1:0-26653 GCA_035630075.1 Microlunatus sp. | reverse complement strand
CCGCCAGCCCGTGGGAGATCTGGACGACACCCTTGGGCTCGCTCACCTCCTCCCACGCGTACGTGGTCAGGGCGAGGTCGTCCGTGGGCGATGGCAGTGTCGACGTGGTGTAGGTCATGGAAGGAGACGATAGAACCGTAGATGATCGAAGGAAGCGGTGGTGGGCGGGTCGCCGCAGCCGTGCGTGACCAGGGCAGTCCGTGGCGTCTGGCCAGGAGCGAAGGTCAAGGTCGGTGAAAGTGAGCCGCCACCGCAGCTGCCAGCGCTGACGCTGACATCGTTCGTCGGCCGGACCACGTTCCATCCCGACAGCGCCGGGGCGTCGAACTCGGCGGCTTGGAGCAGACCCCCACCCTTAGCTCGGGGGCCAGGGCGGTGCACGGGCGGCCAGCGGTCGTACGGACAGGTTGTCCACCAGCGTGTCGGAGCCGCCGCATCGCCGCCTCCTAGCTCTCGTACGCCGCCGGTCGCTGCTGGGCCTTGCGGATCCGTTCGACGTCGAGCTTGTCGGTGCGGTCGAAGCGGTAGATCCCGTTCTCCTCCTGGAAGACATCGGTCAGCTGGGTGTAGCAGTAGCCGAACATCCGCGGGTCATCAAGCAGCACCCCGGTCAGGCCCTCGAAGCGGGCGTAGAAGCCCTCTTCGTCGCGGACGCGGTCGCCGTAGCCCCAGGACTCGGTGCGCACCCGACCGTCCGCGTCGAGCGCGTCCGGGTTCCACCAGATGCCACCGAACTCGGAGACGAAGTAGGGCTGCCCGGCGTACGGCAACGAGAGCTCGCCCCGGTCGTTCCGGTTGGTGAACGGACGCCCCTCCGCCAGACCCGCCTGGTTGGCGGCGAACCGCTCCGGATCCTGCTCGTAGTCGTGGCTGTCCCACACGTCGGTCTCGGCGACCCGGTGGGAATAGCCGCTGGCGTCCAGCACCGGTCGGGTCGGATCGGCCAGCTTGGTCGCCCAGAACATCGCCTGGGTGACGTCGTCCAGCACGGTGATCCGGTCGTGGATCCGCTGGTGGGTCTCGTTCAGCGGGCACCAGCCGATGATGCTGGGGTGATTGCGATCCCGGCGCAGCACCTCCACCCACTGGGTGACGAAGGTCGCCGTCGGCTGCTGGTTGTCGGTGTCCGGCCCGTCCAGGCTGGCGCCCCAGTCACCGAACTCGCCCCACACCAGGTAGCCGAGGCGATCGGCGTGGTAGTAGAACCGTTCCTCGAACACCTTCTGGTGCAGCCGCGCCCCGTTGAAGCCGGCGGCGAGCGACAGCTCGATGTCGCGGCGCAGCGCCTCGTCATCCGGAGCCGTCATCAGCGACTCCGGCCAGTAGCCCTGGTCCAGCACCAGCCGCTGGAACACCCGCTCGCCGTTGATCTTGATCGCCTGGCCGTCGATGCTGACCGACCGCAGACCGGTGTAGGACTGCACCCGGTCCACCAGGGCGCCGGTGTCGTCGTGCAGCTCCAAGATCAGCTCGTACAGGTGCGGGTCCTCCGGCGACCACAGCCGGACCCGGTCGTCCGGGACCGTGAGGGTGACCGTCGGCGAGCGGTCCAGGTCGACACGGGTCCGGGCGCGTACGACTTCACCGGTCTCGTCGGCCAGCACCGCCGTCGCCGTCCAGCCCGGTCGATTGCGGCTGACCGGCAGCTCGACGGTGAAAGACGAGGCCGCCACGTTCGGGGTCACGGCTCCGCGCAGCAGGTGGGTCTGCGGCACGGCCTCCAGCCAGACGGTCTGCCAGATGCCCGTCGTGCGGGTGTACACGCAGTCGTGGTTGGCGTACTCCCGCGCCTGCTTGCCGCGGGCCTGCGGACCGTGGTGCGGATCGCGGGCCCGCACCACGATGGTGAACTCTGGACCGTCGCCGAGGGCCTCGGTGATGTCGGTCTCGAAGGAGGAGAAGCCGCCTCGATGGCGGACGACCTCGACGTCGTTCACCCAGACCGTGGCGTCGTGGTCGACCGCCCCGAAGTGCAGCAGCAGCCGGCGCCCCGACCAGTCCGCCGGTACGGTGACCGTGCGTCGGTACCAGACCGCTTCCAGGAAGTCGGTGTTGCCGATCCCGGACGCCTCGCTCTCCGGTGCGTACGGGACCAGGATCGTACCGGCGAGCTCACGGGTCCGGAGCCCACGCTGTAGACCGCTGTCGGCGGTGTCGACCTCGAACTGCCATTCCCCGTTCAGGGTGAGCCAGTCCGGACGGAAGAACTGCGGCCGGGGGTGCTCCGGCTTGGGAATCACAGTCAAGACGCTTCAGCCTCTCAGGCTCGGATAGGTAGAGAACGGACACTGCCGTACAACGACAGCACGCGCCGCTTCCCTTGTACAGAGTGGCTGAGCGAGCTGCCGGTTGGACGGCGACTGCAGGTCAGCCCTTGATGCCGGTCTCCGCGACGCCCTGAACCAGGTAGCGCTGCAGGAAGACGAAGACCAGGACCAAGGGAGCGATCGAGACGGCCGCGGCCAGGAACAGCTCGTGCAGGTTGATCGTCTGCGCGGTCAGGAACGTCGACAGGGCGACCTGGACCGTCCACATGGACGAGTTCTGCCCGATCACCAGCGGCCAGAGGAAGGCGTTCCAGCTGGCGATGAAGGTGATCACGGCGATGGCGGCGAAGAACGCCCCTGAGTTGGGCACTACCACCCGCCAGAAGGCCCCGAAGTAGCCCAGCCCGTCCACTCGCGCGGCCTCCTCCAGGCTGCGCGGAAAGGCCAGGAAGTACTGCCGGAACAAGAACGTGGTGAAACCGGAGAACAGCACGGGCACGATGATTCCTTGCAAGGTGTCCACCCAACGCAACTGCGAGACGATGATGAACGAGGGGATGAACGTCACGGCCGGCGGGATCATCAGAGTCACCAGCACGCCGTAGAAGATCGGTGTCGCCCAGCGGTACGGGATTCGCGCCAGCCCGTAACCGGCCATCGAGCAGATGAGCAGCTGGCCGGCCGTCTGGAGCACAGCGATGATCGCCGAGTTCGCGAGGCTGCGCAGGATGTTCACCGACGGATCGGTGAAGAGCTCACGGAAGTTTCCCCACTGGATGTCGGTCGGGAAGATGGTCCAGGTCGGCGCGGTGATGTCCATGTCGCTGGACAACGCGTTGCGGATGATCAAGTAGAAGGGCAGCAGGAACAACACCGCCGAGATCGCGAGCGCCAGGTAGCGCAACACCTGCGCGATGGCCCGTCCGAGCGTCATCCGCCGACGGCGTCGCCGCGGCGGGGCGAGCTCCTGCTGGTCGGCCGCCGGAACCAGGTCCGGAGTCAGGGCGCTGCTCATTCTGCTCTCCCGAAGCCGAAGATCCGGCCTTGGGCCAGAGTCACGATCATGATCAACAGAGCGAGGATGACGGCACCGGCGGTGCCGTGGCCGTAGTCCTGGTTGCCCTGCGCGGTGTAGTAGAGGTAGACCAGCGGTGGGCGGGCGAAGGAGGAGTTGCCAAGCAGGTTGAAGAACTCGTCGAACGCCTGGTATGCGTTGATCAGCAGCAGCAGCAGCACGGCGACCGAGGTGGCTCGGAGCTGGGGGAAGGTGATGTAGCGGAAGGTCTGCCAGGCGTTCCGGGCACCGTCCACGGCGGCCGCCTCGTACAGCTCCGGGGAGATGCGTTGGAGGCCGGCCAGGAACAAGATCATGTAGAACCCGATCTGGAGCCAGAGCCGTACGGTGACGATCACCAACCAGTACCACGGCGGATCGGTGGTGGCCAGCCATGGGATGTTCTCGATGCCGAAGATGCCGATCACCTTGTTGGCCAGACCGAAGCGCACGCCGTTGAAGATCGACAGCTTCCAGACCAGGGACGCCACCACGTAGGAGCACGCAGTCGGCAGGAAGAAGACCGACCGGAAGAAGGCCCGCAGGATGGTGACCTGGTTCAACAGCAGCGCCAGGCCGAGCGACAGCGCGAAGGTGAGGGGGACGATGAACGCTGCGAAGATGGTGAAGGTGACCAGGCTGTCCAGGAACGGCCCGGGGGTGAGCAGGTCGATGTAGTTCTGGATCCCCACCCAGTCGCCGGGGGTGACGGTGTTCTGAGCGCGGGAGAAGCTCAACACCACCGACCAGATGATCGGCACATAGACGAAGATCACCAAGCCGAGCAGGAACGGGCCAACGAACAACCAGAAGGCACCGGTGACCCCGGCCAGCCCTCGTCGGCGCCGCTCCGCCGGGGCCGGCCGGGTGGCCGGCGCCAGCGCACCGGAGGTGGCCATGTCAGCCGAACAAGCGGTCGAGCTCGGTGTTGACGGCCTTCTCGGCCTCGGCCAGGTTGGAGTCGATGTCACCGCCCTTGCGGACGATCGCGGTGGCCGCGTCGGCGTACGCGTTGTTCATCTTCGGCGTCCAGGCAGGGTTGCCCGCCACCGCATAGTCGTTGAAGATCTTCAGCGCATCGGCCGCCGGACCGCTCTGCAGCTTCTCGGCCTTGGCGGCCAGGGACCTGCGCGGCGGAATGTGGAAGCCGTAGCTGAGGTTGAAGTCCTCCTGCGCCGCGGCGTTGTCGATCCACAGCCACTTGACGAAGGCCTTCGCCGCCTCCACGTCCTTGGCCTTGGCGCTGACCATGGCACCCCAGCCACCGGCGAAGGTGGACGGCTTGCCCACGCTGCTGCTGAAGGCCGGCCACGCCACGACGCCGAAGTCGTCGCCGATCGCCTTCTGGATACCCGGCATGGCCCACAGACCGCACCACTGCATGGCGGCCAGCCCCTGGGTGAAGGACGACGGATCCCACCAGTCCGTGGGGGCGCCGAGCAGGATGGACTTCGACTCGAACAGCTCACGCATCTTCGCGAAGGACTGCTTGACCTCCGGGGTCGTGAAGCCTGGCTTGTTGTCGGAGGTCAGGTAGTCCGAGCCGACGCACCACAGGATCTGGCCGAGCAGCGACCCACCGCCGAAGGACGGGGTGACCCCCGCGTCGTTGCCGATGAACAGGCCCTTCTGGTCCTTGGAGCTGAGGGCCTTGGAGGCCTCGATCAGCTCGTCGATCGTGGTCGGCGGCGTCACGCCGGCCTTCTCCAGGACGCTCTTGCGGTAGTAGAGCACGCCCATGTCGTCGACCATCTTGATCTGGTAGATCTTGCCGTCGACGGTCGAGGACTTCAGATCGGCCTCGGTGTAGTCGTCCTTGACGTCGGCGATGATGTCGTCGAGGGCGACCACCTGGCCGCTCCGCACCTGGTCGATGTTGGGACCGGACTCGAAGACGTCCGGCCCTGAGCTGGACAGCAGCCCGCTGTTCAGCTTGGAGGTGTAGTCACCGGGTGTCCACTGGACCTTCACCACGGCATCCGGATACTCCTTGGCGTACCGCTCCACCGCCTGCTGGGTGCCGGCCTCGCCGTACTGGTGGTACCACTGGTTGATGGTGGGCTTGTCTCCACCACCGCCGCCGTTTCCGGAGTCGCCGGACAGTCCCGAGCTGCCGCCGCCGCAGGCGCTGACCAGGGCGCTGCCGCCGACGGCTGCCGCTGTCAGACCGAGACCGGCCAGCAGTCGCCGGCGGGAAAAGACGGATGAAGACATCGATCACTCCTTCGTGACGGAAAGCCTGCAGTCCCGGCGCGTCGAATTCGGACGCGTCGCCGACCAAGATCATCGAAATTGGAATGTAGCCCTTCGTCTTTGGTGTGTCAAAAGTCTCCTCGGCGCGGCGTGCCGGCGCCGGCCGGCACACCGACGTCGGAGAGGAAGCTCTCCATGGTCAACGTGGCCATCCCCAGCGCCACCGGGTTCTCTGCTATCTGGCTCATCACGAGCTCCGTTGCCGCCGCCGAGCCGGAGATGGCCTCCGCGTTCATCCGCTCCCGCGTGGGAACCAGCAGCCAGGGACCGAGCTCGGTCGCGGTCCAGCTCGTCAACACCAGCCGTTCCGGGTTGAACAGATTGACCAGGTCCGCGAGCGCCGTACCGAGCTGGGAACTGACACGGTCGATCAGCCAACCCGCCTCGGTGTCGCCGCCCTCGAGACCGGCGCGCAGGTTGGCCACGAAGTCGGTCTGACCGTCGCGGCTGTAGCGATGGTGGCCGTACTGCTCCTCGAACGTGGTGATCATGCCCGGCACCCCGACGTAGGCCTCGACGCAGCCTCGGCGCCCACATCGGCATCGTCGGCCATCCATCATCAACGTCGTGTGACCCCACTCGCCGGCGTTGTTGGTGACGCCGCGCAACAGCTCGCCACCCACGGCGATGCCGGCGCCGACCCCCGTTCCCAGGTTCACGGTGATCAGGTCGTCGACCTCACGACCGTGACCGAACCACAGCTCCGCTACGGTGGTGGCCTTGAGCGGGTTGTCAACGGTCACCGGAACGGGGACGGACTCGGCCAGCATCCGCCCGACCGGGACATCGCTCCAGTTCCAGTTCGGCGCGAAGACCGAGACCCCGGTCGCCGGCTCCACCTGACCGGGCATGCTGACTCCCACCCCCAACAGCTTCTGCGCGGAGTGCGTCACGATTGCCTCGCGGACGCAGCTCGCGATCTCTTCGACGACGTCGTCGGGTTCGGATCGGTTGGCGAGCGGGTGCTGGTGCCGTGACAGCCGTCGCAACGCCGTGTCGAACGCGTCCACGTGCACATAGGTCTCCGCGACGTCGACCCCGAGCAGGATGCCGCGGTCTGCAGCCGCCCGTAACCGCGTGCGGGGTCGACCACCGTGCGACCGCTCCCGGCCGGCGTCGACCACCATGCCGACCTCGACGAGCTCGTTCACGACGTTGGAGACGGTGGCGAAGCTCAGTCCGGTGAGCTGGGCGAGCTCCTTGCGGGTCGGTGTTCCGAGCGTGTACACACCGCGCAGCACCGCGAAGCGGCTGGCGTGTCGCAGGTCCCGCGACGTCGGCCGCCTGGTCCCGATCGGGTCTGCGACGGCCTGCATGACGAGGACCTCTCTCGCTCGACGACGGTCGTCGGCCAGGCTAGAGGCGATGATCCTCCATAGGCAAGAAAAAGCCCTGAGTCTCGTTTGGTCAGGAGGCTGCTGGTTGCTGTGGGACAACCACGCAGCCAACCCGGTTCGGCCGACTGGTGACCACGGGCTGGATGGTCACCTTCGCCCTGCGCGGCCGCATGCTGATCCGGCCCTCTCGTGATCAGGACAGCTTGGACAAGATCAGCTCGCGCACCTTCGCCGCGTCGGCTTGACCACGCATCTGCTTCATCACCGCACCGATCAGGGCTCCGGCCGCCTGCACCTTGCCGCCGCGGATCTTGTCGGCGACGTCGGGGTTGGCGGCGATCGCGGTATCCACCGCCTCGCTCAGGGCCGAGTCGTCGGACACCACCGCCAGACCGCGTGCCGCCACGACCTCAGCCGGTGACCCTTCACCGGCCAGGACCCCTTCGATCACCTGACGCGCCAGCTTGTCGTTGACCGTCTTGTCGTCCACCAGCTGTTGCACCTCGGCGACCTGCGTCGGCGTGATGCCGGCGTCGGCGAGGTCCACTCCGGAGTCGTTGGCGTGCCGGGAGATCTCGGTCAGCCACCACTTGCGGGCGCTTTGCGGCGACGCGCCGGCCGCCACCGTCTCCTCGATCAGGTCGACAGCACCGGCACTGACCACGTCCCGCAGCTCCAGCTCGGAGAACCCCCACTCCTGGCTGATCCGCTTCAGCCGCGCGACCGGCGGCTCGGGCAGGGTCGCTCGTAGCTCGTCCACCCACGCCCGGCTCGGAGCCACCGGCACCAGGTCCGGCTCGGGGAAGTAGCGGTAGTCCTCAGCGGTCTCCTTGCTCCGCCCCGCAGTCGTGACGCCGGTGTCCTCGTGCCAGTGCCTGGTCTCCTGGGTGACCTTGCCACCGGCGTCCAGCACCGCGGCCTGCCGGGTGATCTCGTAGCGGATCGCCCGCTCCACGCTGCGCAGCGAGTTGACGTTCTTGGTCTCGCTCCTGATGCCGTACGGCGCGTCGGTGCCAGGTCGCAGCGACACGTTCGCGTCGCAGCGCAGCGAGCCTTGCTCCATCCGTACGTCGGAGACGCCGAGGGCGCGCAGCAGGTCTCGCAGCATGCTCACGTACGCCCGCGCCACCTGCGGTGCCTTGTCGCCGGTCCCCTCGATCGGCTTGGTGACGATCTCGATCAGCGGCACGCCGGAGCGGTTGTAGTCCAGCAGCGAGTGGTCCGCCCCGTGGATGCGACCGGTTGCGCCACCGACGTGCAGCGACTTGCCGGTGTCCTCCTCCATGTGGGCCCGCTCGATGTCGACCCGGTACGTCTGACCGTCCACCTCGACGTCGCACCAGCCCTCGTACGCGATCGGCTCGTCGTACTGGGAGATCTGAAAGTTCTTCGGCATGTCGGGGTAGAAGTAGTTCTTCCGGGCGAACCGGCACCACTCCGCGATCGAGCAGTTCAGGGCCAGTCCGATCCGGATCGCCGACTCGATGGCCTTGGCGTTCACCACCGGTAGCGACCCCGGCAGCCCCAGGCAGACCGGGCAGGTCTGGGTGTTGGGCTCGGCGCCGAACTCCGTCGAGCAGCCGCAGAACATCTTCGAGACGGTGTTCAGCTCGACGTGCACCTCGAGCCCGAGCACCGGGTCGTAGCGCTCCAGGGCCTCGTCGTAGGGAACCGTTCCGTGTCCTGAGCCTGTCGAAGGACGCGCTTCGACAGGCTCAGCGCGCGTGTCCTGAGCGCGCGTGTCTTCGGGCTCAGCGCGCCTGCTCTGCATCATCGGGCCACCTCCAACTCCGGAATCTGATCGAGCAGGGACCCACCCCACTGCTGGGTGAGCGCGCGCTCCAGCGCGGCGCCGACTCGGTAGAGCCGGTCGTCGGCCAACGGCGGAGCCATCACCTGCAACCCGACCGGCAGCCCGTCCTCCGGCGCCAAGCCCACCGGGAACGACGCCGACGCGTTGCCGGCCAGGTTGGACGGGATGGTGCAGAGGTCGTTCATGTACATGGCCAACGGGTCGTCGACCTTCTCCCCGAGCGGGAACGCCGTCACGGGCGTGGACGGCGAGATGAGCACGTCGGTCCGCTCGAACGCTGCTGCGAAGTCCCGGCTGATCAAGGTCCGCACCTTCTGAGCCGACCCGTAGTAGGCGTCGTAGTAGCCGCTGGAGAGCGCATAGGTGCCGAGGATGATGCGGCGCTTCACCTCCGCCCCGAAGCCCGCCTCGCGCGTCAGCGCCATCACCTGCTCGGCGCTGTGGCTGCCGTCGTCACCGACCCGCAGACCGAACCGCATGGCGTCGAACTTGGCCAAGTTCGACGACACCTCGCTCGGCATGATCAGGTAGTAGGCGCCCAGTGCGTACGTGAAGCTCGGGCAGGACACCTCGACGATCTCTGCACCCAGGGACGCCAGGATCTCCACGGACTCGCGGAACCGTTGCTCGACCCCGGGCGCATAGCCCTCCCCGCCCAGCTCCGTCACCACGCCGATCTTCATCCCGGACACGTCGCCGGACCGAGCCGCCTCGACCACCGGCGGGACCGGCGCGTCGATCGACGTGGAGTCCATCGGGTCGTGCCCGGCGATCACCTCGTGCAGCAGCGCGGCATCCAGGACGGTCCGGGCGCAGGGCCCGGGCTGGTCCAGCGAGGAGGCCATCGCCACCACGCCGTAGCGGGACGTGCCACCGTAGGTCGGCTTCACCCCGACCGTGCCGGTGACCGCGGCCGGCTGGCGGATCGAGCCGCCCGTGTCGGTGCCGATGGCCAGCGGCGCCTCGAAGGCGGCCAGGGCGGCGGCCGATCCGCCTCCCGAGCCACCGGGGATCCGAGTGGTGTCCCACGGGTTGTGGGTGGGCCCGTAGGCGGAGTTCTCGGTCGACGAGCCCATGGCGAACTCGTCCAGGTTCGTCTTGCCCAAGATCACGATGCCGGCGTCCAGCAGTCGCTGGGTGACGGTCGCGTCGTACGGCGGGATCCAGCCCTCGAGGATCTTCGAGCCGCAGGTCGTCGGCGCGCCGCGATAGCTGACGATGTCCTTGAGGGCGAGTGGCACGCCGGCCAGCGGACCGACTTGCTCGCCGCCGGCGATCCGGTCGTCGATGACCGCAGCGTGGGCCAGGGCCCGTTCGGCGTCGACGTGCAGAAAGGCGTGGATCTCGGGATCGACGGATTCGATGCGATCCAGGTGGGCCTGGGTGACGGCGACCGAGGTGGTCTCGCCGGCCGCGATCTGTGCGGCCAGGTCGGCGGCGTTGCTGCGGATCACCTCGCTCATGCCTCCTCCCCCAGGATCCGTGGGACCCGGAAGCGGTCCAGCTCGGCGTCGGGAGCACCGGCCAGCACCTCGTCGACGGGCAGGGACGGGCGGACCGCGTCCTCGCGGAACACGTTCGTCAGCGGCAGGGCGTGCGAGGTGGGCGGGATGTTCTCAGCGGCCACATCGGTCACCGACGCCACCGCCTCCAAGATCACCTCCAGCTGGGGCGCCAGATGGGTCAGCTCCTCGTCGGTCAGCTCGATCCGCGCCAGCCGGGCCAGGGCGGCCACGTCGTCAGCACTCAGGGCCACAGGTTGCTCTCTCTTCAGTCGTCGATCCGGCGCTCGGTGCGAGCCAGTCAGCCATCCTAGTGACGCACCACTGGGAGGGTGGTGTCGCTTGGCACCGCCCTCTTAAACCAGCCTCCGCAGCACGAAGCCGGTCTTGAGCTTGGGAGTGAAGAAGGTCGACTTGGGCGGCATCAACAGCCCCTCACGGGCAGTCCGCTCGATCTCCTCGACGCTCACCGGTCGGATCAGGACGGCCGCCTCGGCGACACCGGAGTCGACCGCCGCGAGGGTCTCGGTCAGCCCGTGCTGGTACGTCACGGGCACCTCGCCCAAGGTGTGCTCCAGCCAGACTCCGTCCAGGGATCGGACGCCGTCGAACGCGCCGGGAACGGGATCCAGCCGGTAGGTCCGATCTCGGGTGTAGAGCACCAGGAACCCGTCGGCCTGCATGGCGGCGAGGGTCTGCGGCGTGGGTTGCCCCATCTCCGTCAGGGTGAACGTGTGGCTGAACTCGCTGTACATCCGGTCGTAGAGACGGTGGATCGCGGCCACACTGAGCTGGTCGGCGACCAGCTCGCTGACGAAGGTCAACGTCTCCTCGGCCAGGGTGTCGGTGCGGCCGGTGGCGGCTCGGACCTCGTCCCGGTACGTCCGGCTGATGCCGTACCGATGGTGCCCGTCGGCGATCAGCACGTCCTCGGCAGCGACGGCGGCCGTGATGGCAGCGATCCGCTGGGGATCGGTCACCCGCTCGACCCGGTGCGTGACCCCGTCCTCGGTCACCTCGCCGACGAGCTCTGCCGGCTGGGTCAACAGGTCGGCCAGCCCGGAGGACAGCGACAGACCCCAGACCGGTGAGAGGTTCGTCCCGGTCGAGCGGGTGAGGTCGAGCCGGTCGGTGGAGGCCTTGGGTGTGGTCCGCTCGTGCGGCAGCACCCCGCCGGCGCCCTGGTCGACCACCTCCAGGCCGCCGAGCACGCCGGAGATCTCCCGGGCAGCGCCGGTGTCGTCGGTGAAGCTCAATCGGTAGAGGGTGAAGCTGGGCTGGTCGTCGATCACCAACACACCTCGGTCGATCCACGAGGTGAGGGTGCCGGCGGCCACCTCGTACCGGTCGTCGCCACCGCGGGGCACGTCGACGTGGCTGATGTTGCGCTCGTCGAGGGCGTTGTAGTGGTCGACGTCGGCATCGGAGAGCACGTCGTACGGTGGCGCGACCAGGTTCGGCAGGCGCTCGACGTCGGCGTACCGGAGGGCGTTGAAGGGCAGGAAGCGGGGCACGGGCACCAGCCTGTCACGCGCCACGATCCGGGCTGAAACACAGAGGTAACGCAAGATGGGCAAGGATGGCCTGCGTGTTCTTGATGCGCGTTGCCCTGCCCGACCGCCCTGGATCCCTGGGCGCGGTCGCCAGCGCCATGGGCTCCGTGGGCGGTGACATCAACGCCGTCGAGATCGTGGAGAAGGGCGCCGACGGGGTGGTCGTCGACGACTTCATCGTCGACCTGCCGCCGGGTCAGCTGCCCGAGACGATCATCACCGCCTGCCACCACCTCGAGGGCGTGCGGGTGGAGTGGATCTCGCGCTACCCCGAGGGTGGCGGACTGCAGTCGGACCTGGAGGCGCTGGAGCGGATGACCGCGGATCCGGCCAACGCGGCGGAGACGCTGGTGTCATTGAGCCCGGTGGTGTTCCGATCGCACTGGTCGGTGCTGCTCGATGTCGGTCGCGACCAGGTGACCACGCTGGCCGCAACCAACCTGGCACCACACTTCGACACAGCCAACGCCGAACCGCTGGCGCCGTTCGACACCACCCACCGGATCGACCTGGCATCCGGGTGGCTGCCGGGCTGGACGGACTCCACGGCCGTGGTCGTGCCGTTGACCCGGGATCGGGCGATCGCGATCGGCCGGCACGGCGGACCGGCATTCCTCGACTCCGAGATCGCCAGGCTCAACCACCTCGCCGCCCTCGTCAAGTAGCCGCCCCTCATCGAGTAGGTAGCCTGCCCCGGTGACCTGGGGGGTGGTGCTCGCGTGGCTCACCTCGGTCGCCTTCGGCGTCGTGTCGGCGATCGTGCCGGTCGTCAACGCCGAGGTCTACGTGCTCGCGTCACAGATGAGCGCGGTGGCTGGTGTGATCCCTGTCGCTGTCGGGGTGGGCATCGGCCAGACCATCGGCAAGTGCCTGCTGTTCTCCGGCGTCCGTCGTGGCAAGCAGTTCCGCTTCGTACGAGAGCACCGCGCGCGGGCCCGCACCCGTGAGCGGGGCCGGTTCGGCCAGGGCGTGCACGATGCCCTGCAGCTCCTGCTGCGGTTGGTCGGCACCAAGCGGTGGGGACTGCCGATCACCTTGCTGGCCGCGGTCGTCGGCTTTCCACCCCTGTACGCCGTCGCACTGCTCGCGGGAGCGACCGACATGAAGCTTCGCTATTTCGCCCCGGTGGTCCTGGTGGGGCGGGTCACCCGCTTCCTGCTGGTCGCCTATGGGGTGAACCTGCTGCCGTTCTGGGCGTGACCACTCAGCCCTGGTCCCCGATGCCGAAGCCGACGCTGCCGGTCATCAGGTAGTAGACGTACCAACCCAGCAGGAAGCAGGCGAGCAGAGCACCGAACAGGGCCAGGCTGACCCAGATCCGCATCCGTTTCTTCGACCGGGTGGTCGGGATCATCTCCGGACCCCACTCACCCAGGTTGGGCTGGACCCGTGGCGGGGTGCCCTTGTTCAGGTTGAGGTCGGAGAAGATCTTCGGCACGCGCCCAGCGTAGTCGGGGTTCGGTCAGCTCCAGGTCGAGATCAAGCCGCAGGGACCATCGCCTCGCCAGCTCAGCTTCCTGGTCATCGTGCAGTGAGCCGATCTGACGCCCGCCTCGTCATGTCTGGACTTCTCCGACGGCGGCGATTCCGGTAGCCGCTTCGGGTCCGTCGTCCAGCAGCACCCTGAACGCCTCGGCGCCGCGCAGGACCGGGACCTTCAAGGCCACGGCCTTGTCGTACTTGGAGCCGGGCGACTCCCCGACCACGACGAAAGAGGTCTTCTTCGACACCGACGAGGCGATCTTGCCGCCGCGGGAGGTGACGGCCTCGGCGGCGGAGTCACGGGTGAAGCCGTCCAGTGAGCCGGTGACCACGACCGACAAGCCGGCCAGCGAGGTGTCTGAGTGCTCGGCTTGCTCGTCGCGCATCACCGCACCGGCCGCCTGCCACTTGCGAACGATCTCGCGGTGCCAGTCCACCGCGAACCAGTCGGTGATGGCGGTCACCAGGGTCGGGCCGATGCCCTCGACCTCGGCCAGCTGCTCCGGGGTGGCGCTCGCAAGCGCCTCGATCGACCCGAACGCGCGGGCGACGTCGGGGGCGACGCCCTTGCCGATGTGCCGGATCGACAGCGCGACCAGGAACTTGTCCAAGGGACGGGCCTTGGCCTCCTCGAGGTTGCCCAGCAGCTTGGCCCCGTTCGCACTCAGGGCCCCCGACTTGGTGGTGAAGAGGTCGGTCGTGAGCAGCTTGTCCTCGGTGAGGTCGAACAGGTCGCCCTCGTCGGTCAGCAACCCAGCGTCCAACAACGCCATCGCCGCCTGGTAGCCGAGCACCTCGATGTCGAGCGCCTGCCGGCTGGCCAGGTGGAACAGGCGCTCGCGCAGTTGGGCCGGGCAGGAGCGGCTGTTGGGACAGCGCAGGTCCGCATCACCCTCCTTCTCCGGCCGGAGCTCGGTGTCACACTCCGGGCAGTGGGTGGGCATCACGAACGCGACCTCCTCGCCCGTGCGCAGCTCGACCACCGGCCCGACGATCTCGGGGATGACGTCGCCGGCCTTGCGCAGCACGACGGTGTCGCCGATCAGCACGCCCTTGCGCTTCACCTCGCTGGCGTTGTGCAGGGTGGCCATCCCCACCGTCGATCCGGACACCAGCACCGGCTCCATCACCCCGTACGGCGTGACTCGCCCGGTCCGGCCCACGTTGACCCGGATGTCGAGCAGCTTGGTGGTGACCTCCTCCGGCGGGTACTTGTACGCGATCGCCCAGCGCGGCGCCCGCGAGGTCGAGCCGAGCTGGTCCTGCACCGAGCGCTCGTCGAGCTTGATCACCACGCCGTCGATCTCGTGCACCACCGAGTGCCGGTGCTCGCCGAAGTGCTCGATGTAGTCCCAGACGGCGTCCAGGTCCGGACAGATCCTGCGTTGCGGGCTGACCGGCAGTCCCCACGCCTCCAACGCGTCGTAAGCCGCCGACAGCCGCTCCAGCCGCACCCCGTCGACCACACCGAGCCCGTGACTGAGGAATCCCAGCCGCCGGCTGGCGGTGACCTTGGGGTCCTTCTGGCGCAGTGAGCCGGCGGCGGCGTTGCGTGGGTTGGCGAACGGTGGCTTGTCATCGGCGACGAGCGACTCGTTCAGCTTGGCGAAGTCCTCGACGGCGAAGAACACCTCGCCCCGGACCTCCAAGGTGGTCGGCGTCGGGTGCGCGTCGGTCTGGGTCAGGCGTCGTGGGATCGCCGCGATGGTGGCGACGTTGGCGGTGACGTCCTCGCCGAACCGGCCGTCACCGCGGGTTGCTGCGCGGACCAGCCGACCTCCTTCGTACAGCAGGTCGATGGCGAGCCCGTCGATCTTCAGCTCGCACAGGTAGCCGGAGCGGGTGATCTGCTCCTCGCCCAGCTCGCGCACCGCCCGCTGCGCCCAGCGGTCGAGCTCCTCGCGGTTGAACACGTTGTCCAGGCTGAGTAGCCGCATCGGGTGCTCGACCGCCGTGAACGTCGTGGCGGGCGGACCGCCCACCTTCTGGGTCGGCGAGTCCGGAGTCCGCAGCGCGGGAAAGGCGTCCTCGATCGCGTTCAGCTCACGCATCATCCGATCGAACTCGCCGTCGGAGATCGTCGGCGCATCCAGCACGTGGTAGCGCCAGCGAGCCTCGTCCAGCTGCTCGGTCAGCTCCGCATGCCGCTGCCGGGTTGCGGCGTCGGGCTCGGCCTGCGTTGCTGCGTCGGTCTGGGGGACGTCCGTCACGTCGTGAACTCTATTGCCCGCCACCGACAGCGTTGGTCGTCACTCGCTGCTCACTCCGCGCTCGAGACTCTGTCTTCCTCCCTCACTCGCAGGCAAAGAAGCGCACCCGCTCGCTCAGTCGTCCAGACAGAGCCGCGCTCCGCTCACGAACGCCAGAAGCCCTCGTGCACCGCGCGAGCCTCGGGAATCTCGAACGGACCCAGCACCTCGGTCGGCCGTTGGCCGGCGGCGAAGACCTGTCGGCACGGCAGGGCCAGGGTCGGGTTCTCCGGATCGTCGCCGGTCATGGCGCGCAGCTCGTCCTCCGCGAGAGCGAACACGACCTTCGAGATGCCGGCCCAGTAGATCGCCCCGGCGCACATCGCGCACGGCTCGGTGCTGGTGTAGAGGGCGTAGCCGCGCAGATCTCGACCGAGCGTCGTGCTGGCCAGCCGCACCAGGTTCGACTCGGCGTGGCCGGTGACGTCGGAGTCGGTGACGACGGTGTTCTGGGCGCTGAGCACGACCGTACCGTCGGCGTCGGCGAGGACCGCCCCGAAGGGGTGGTTCCCCGCCGCGCGGGCCCGCCTGGCCTGGTCGATGGCCAGATCGAGTCGGGGGTGGTCGCTCACGCCGAGCCGCCGGCCGCCAGAGCGTCCTCGACCCGCCGCACCTTCGCGTGCAGCATGTCGGTGTAGCCCGGTCGGATGTCCGCCTTGAGCACCAGCGACGTACGTGGGGCGTGGGCGGCAACAGCCTCGGTGGCCCGCTTGACGACCTCCATCACCTCGTCCCACTCGCCTTCGATGGTGGTGAACATCGACGTCGTCTCGTTGGGCAGACCGGACTCGCGGACGATCCGGACAGCTTCGGTAACGGCATCGCCGACCGACGGGTCGCCCCCCGAGGGGGCGACAGAGAAGGCAACCAACATGCGTGCCAACCTATCGAGACCGTGTCAGAGCCCGTCGGCAGCGGTCCGCAGATCGGCCACCAGGGCCGCGTACGCCTGGTCGCGCTCGGGACCGTCCGTGGTACGCAGCACCGCCGACGGATGCGCGGTCGCGATCACCCGCTGCGGTCGATCGTCGATCTCGGCGTCGATCAGCCGGCCGCGGTCCTTGGTGAGGCGGAAGTCGTTGCCCAGCAGGGACTTCGCGGCCACCGCGCCCAGGCACACGATCAGCTGCGGGCGTACGGCGACGATCTCTGCGCTGAGCCAGGGCCGGCACGCCTTGATGTGGCGCACCTGGGGCGTCTGGTGGATCCGGCGCTTACCGCGTTGCTCGAACCTGAAGTGCTTGACGGCGTTCGTCACGTACACCGTCGATCGGTCGATGCCGGCCTCGTCCACCGCCTTCTGCAGCAGTCGGCCGGCCGGACCGACGAACGGGACGCCCTCGCGGTCCTCGACGTCGCCGGGTTGCTCTCCCACCAGCATCATCCGTGCCTGTGGGCTGCCGCCGGAGAAGACAGTCTGGGTTGCCGGGCCGTACAGCTCGCAGCCCTCGCAGTCCATCGCCGCCTGTCGCAGAGCCTCGACGCCGGCGTCCTCGGGTACCCACTGCTGTGCACTCATCAGGACGATCCATACCCCGACGCCGGTCACTCAGACAGATCGGCAGACTGGGGCCGGTGAGCAACCAACGACGACGAGTTCTGGTCACTGGGGCGGCGGGCTATATCGCCGGGCAGCTGCTGCCCGCATTCCGGGAACGCTTCGATCTCAGTTTGGTCGACGTCACCCGCACACATCGCGACGGTCACGAGGTGGAAGGGGTCGAGCTGCTGGACATCCTCGACGACCCCGCGGACCGGCTGCAGGAGCTGTGCGGCGAGGTCGACTCGATCGTGCACTGCGGCATGCGGCCGCCTGCCGGGGAGCCGAGCTATGCCGCCGAGCGGATCAATCTCGACATGACGGCGCGGATCTACGAGGCGGCCTCGGCCGGCAGCGTCCGCCGGGTGGTGTGCACCAGCTCCAACCAGGCCGCCAAGTGGTACGAGCGATCCTGGCGCGCGGGTCGGCGCGACCGGGTCGGACCGGAGGACTATCCGCGTCCGGACAGCTTCTACGGCTGGGCCAAGACCGCCTACGAGACCCTCGGCTTCCTCTACGCGACCGGCGAGGTCGGTCGTCCGATCGAGGTGGCGCAGATCCGGATCGTCGCGCCGCGGCCGATCCGGGCGGAGGCGTTCACCGACCGACCGCTGGCCGACTACCTGCGCGACATCACCGGCTGGATCAGCGAACGCGACCTGCAGCAGCTCTACCTCCGCGCCATCGAGGCCGACTCGATCGCCGACGACGACGGCGTGCCCTTCCAGATCTTCTACGGCGTCAGCGACAACGCCCGTACGTTCTGGTCGATCACGAACGCTCGGAAGGTCATCGGCTACCAGCCGCAGGACGACTCCGAGATCGAGTTCGCCGACGACATCGCCGCCAAGATCAGCAACCGAGAAAACCAAACGGCTACACCGCCAGGGGGTTGACCCAGGTGACCTCGGGAAAGCGGGCGAAGTCGGAGTCGGCGGACACCACCGCGACGCCCTGCTCCAGGGCCATCGCCGCGAGCTGGGCATCGGGCACCAGGTTGCCGGTGACGTGGTGCCGGCGCGCCAGTTTGCCGTACACCTGAGCCGTGCGTTCACCGGCCGGCGGGACCCACGCGACCGAGACGGCCAGCCAGGCGTCGACGTAGTCCTGGGCGGAATCGATGGTGAGGGGCCGGCCGGCGATCCGCGGATGCGTGGCGATCCGGAGAAAAGCCCCGATCGTCTGCCAAGGAAAGCCGATCCGTTGATCCCCGTTGAGAGCGTCAGTCAGCCACTCTGCCGCTCGATCATGATGTGCGGACTCGGAGTCGACCGCGTAGAGCAGCACGTTCGCGTCCAGGATCAACGCCGGTCCTGGCCGGACTCGTCCCCGTCGAGGAGATCGAGAACCTCGCCGATGTTGCTGACGTCCACGGTCAGTCCCAACGGTGCGGCGCGATGGTGGTAGCTGATGTCGGTCGACGACCGACGGGCCATCCCGCGTCGTGCCAGCGTGTTGAGCGCTTCGCTGGGCCCGAGGCCCTCGTCCCGCCGCAATCACTCCAGCTCGGCCGCCACGTCGTCGGCGATTGTGACCGTCGTCCTCATGCTCACCATGATGGCATCATGATGCTAGCAATAAAGCATCATGATGCTCGTCAGTCGAAGAGACCCTCGCCGACGATCCCGGCCGCCGTACGCACCGTCCGCAGGGCGGCGATGGCGTCAGTGCGGCTGAAGCCGGCGAGACCGCAGGCGGGTGTGATCACCGTGTGGGTGGATACTTCCGGTGGCAGCCCGAGTCGGCGGAGAGGACCGAGCACCTCGGCAGCAACCCGATCCGGATCGGGCAGACCGACTGAAGGGTCGGCGGTCGGCAGGGCTCCGGCCAGCAACCAGAAGCCGTTCTCCAGCGCCGTGCCGAGTGCGTCCCAGTCCGCGCTGCGGACCAGGCTCAGGTCGAGCGCGACCGCCCGGATGCCGGCCTCGGCCAGCAGGGCGATCGGTACGCCGGGTGCGCACGCGTGCACGATCACCGGGGCATCGCCGAGGTGCTCGACGATGCCGCTGTAGGCCGTGCTGACCTCGGGGATGTCGATCGGTCGGTGCCTACCGAGCCCGCTGGCGGTCGTGATCCCCCCGGCCAGCACGGCAGGCAAGGACGGCTCGTCGAGCTGGATGATGATGGTCAGCTCCGGCAGCCGCCTGGCCAGCTCGTCGCGCAGGTCGACGATCCCCTGGGTCAGTGACTGAGCGACGTCCCGCCGGGCGCCGGCGTCGGGCAGCACCTTGTCACCGCGCGGGTGCTCGAGGCCGGCGATCAACGTCCAGGGGCCCGCGATGGAAATCTTGACCGGCCCCTGGAAGCCCTGGGCGATCTCCTCGAGATCGTCCAGGTCCGAGCGAAGGGTCGCGATCGCCCGGCGATGATCACGGGACGAGGTGTCGGCGAGTCGCCAGCCCACGGAGGTGAGGTCCACGCCGATGCCGGTGAGCAACGCCGCACCACGACCGATCAGTCCGGCGTGCGGGCCGCGCGCCGGAAGCTCTGGCAGGTAGGGCAGATCCGGGCACTCGGCGAACGCGATCTTGAGGGCGTCGGCCATGTCGTCGCCGGGCCAGGAGCCGACGCCGGTCGAGACCACGCCGTCGACCGTGATCATGAGCCGGTCCGGGTGATCGTCGCGCTGCCGACGACCTGGGAGCCGCGATAGCTGACCAGCGCCTGGCCGGGCGCGACACCGGCGATGGGCTCGTCCAGACGAGCGATGATCTCGTCGTCGCCGTAGCTGATCGTGGCGGGCACGGACTGGCCGTGGGCGCGCACCTGCACCCGGCCACGCCACGGCTTCGTCGTCGGTCGGTCGGTCCAGGTCGGTCGAGTCCCGGCGATCTCCTTCACCAGCAGGGACTCCCGCGGTCCGACCGTGACCGTGTTGGTCGCCGGGGAGATGTCGAGCACGTAACGCGGCTTGCCGTCCGCCGCCGGCGTACCGATCTTGAGGCCCTTGCGCTGACCGATGGTGAAGTGGTGCGTACCGTCATGGCTGCCGATGGTCGCGCCGCTCTCATCGGCGATGGCGCCCGGACGCGAACCGAGGTGTCGGTCGAGGAACCCCGCGGTGTCACCGTCGGCGATGAAGCAGATGTCGTGACTGTCCGGCTTGTCCGCGACCGCGAGGCCCCGCTGGTCGGCTTCGGCCCGGACGTCGCTCTTGCGCGAGTCGCCCAACGGGAACATCGAGTGCCGGAGCTGGTCCTGGGTCAGCACGCCCAGCACGTACGACTGGTCCTTGTCGCCGTCGACGGCGCGGTGCATCTCGGTCCCGTCCCGTCCGTCGACCAGACGGGCGTAGTGACCGGTGCAGACGGCGTCGAAACCCAGCGCCACGCCACGCTGCAGGACCGCCGCGAACTTGATCTTCTCGTTGCAGCGCAGACAGGGATTCGGGGTGCGGCCGGCCTCGTACTCGGCGACGAAGTCGTCGACCACGTCGGCGGCGAACTCGTCGCTGAGATCCCAGACGTAGAACGGGATGCCGAGCACATCAGCCGCTCGGCGGGCGTCGTGGGCATCCTCCTTGGAGCAGCAGCCACGGGCTCCGGACCGGTACGACTGGGGGTTCTTGCTCAGCGCCAGGTGCACCCCGGTCACCTCGTGGCCGGCGTCGACCGCCCGCGCCGCCGCCACGGCGGAGTCGACTCCGCCGGACATGGCCGCCAGCACCCGCATGCGTCGCCCTCTCCTCCCGGACGCGAACCTCCGTTCGCGTCGGCCGCCCAGTCTTCCACGTCAGCGCGCTGAGGCGGGCGTCATCGGGCTGACCCCGCCCGATCTCCCCACGACCGGCGGGATTGTCAGATCCAACAGCTAGCGTCGAGCTGTCCGTTCGACAGGTAGGAGAATCGTCATGGAGATGAAGATCGAGCTCATCCTGGTCCCCGTCACCGACGTCGACCGCACCCGGGACTTCTGGACGAGCATCGGCTGGCAGGTGGACCACGACACGACGGTGAGTGACGAGGTCCGGTTCGTCCAGATCACTCCACCGGGCTCGGCCTGCTCGATCGCCTTCGGCAAGGGCGTCAGCACCATGACGCCGGGAAGCCTCGACGCCGTCCAGCTCGTCATCGACGACGCCGACGAGGCCCTCGCACTGCTGACCGAGCGCGGTGTGCGAGCAGAGGGGGTCCAGGAGCTCGCCTGGGGTCGGTTCGTGAGCTTCCACGACCCCGACGGAAACCAGTTCACCCTGCAGCAGCTGCCGAAGCGGTCCTAGCGGCCGCCGTCTCCACCCTGTGGCCCTGACCCGCTCAGCCGCCTGCGGCCCGCGCCCGGGTCAGAACCTCCGGCAGGGCGCGGGACAGGGCATCGACGTCGGCCGACGACGAGGTGTGACCCAGGGAGAAGCGGAGAGCGGAGCGGGCCTGGGACTCGGTCCGGCCGAGGGCCAGCAGCACGTGCGAGGGCTCGGCGACGCCGGCGGTGCACGCGGAGCCGGTGGAGCAGTCGATGCCGGCGGCGTCGAGCAGCAGCAGCAACGCATCGGACGAGCAGCCCGGCAACTCGACGTTCAGCACCCCGGGAAGCCGGTCGGCGTCGGCCGCAGGCCCGTGCACGACGGCGTCCGGTGCCGCCGCCAGCACCGCGGCCACCAGGCCGGCGCGTAGCGTCTCGAGACGAGCTGTCTCGGCGGACCGGCGTGCGATGGCCACCTCCAAGGCAGTCGCGAAGCCCGCGATAGCGGCGACATCCAGGGTGCCCGAGCGGACTTCCCGCTCCTGGCCGCCGCCGTGTTGTACCGGTTCGAGCTCGATCCTGCGGCGGGCGACCAGGGCTCCTACGCCGACCGGACCGCCGAGCTTGTGGGCGGTGACCGTCATCAGATCCAGACCGCTGGCCTCGAAGTCGACCGGGACCTGGCCCACCGCCTGGACGGCGTCGCTGTGCGCCCAGGCCCCCATCCTGTGCGCCCGATCGACTACTGCGGGAACCGGCTGGAGGGTGCCGATCTCGTTGTTGGCCCACATGATCGAGACCAAGGCGGTCTCCTCCGTGACTGCCTCGTCCAGCGCATCCGGGGCGATCAGCCCGCGGTCGTCGACGGCGACCTCGACCAGGTCCGCGCCCGCCGCCGTGGCCAGCCAGCGCGCCGGATCGAGGACGGCATGGTGCTCGATCGCACTGACCACCAGTCGTCGGCGCCCCTCGGCCCGAGCCCGGGCACCGTACGCGCCCTTGATCGCCAGGTTGTCCGCCTCGGTGCCACCGGAGGTGAAGATCACCTCGGCGGGCTGCGCCCCGAGCAGTGAGGCGATCTCCTCGCGGGACTCCTCGACCACCCGCCGAGCGGCACGGCCGGACGCGTGCAACGAGGACGGGTTTCCGACGATGCCGAGCTGGGCGGCCATCGCCTCGACCGCGGCGGCCACCATCGGGGTGGTCGCCGCGTGGTCGAGATAGCTCCGGGTCACGGGCGGAGCCTCTCGGGAGTGCAGGAGCGATGGGGGACGACACGCCCAATCTGTCCAGGCAATGCTGCGTCGTCTCCCATCGCGACGAACGAGCGAGATCTCGCGGAGCTCGTGACCGCGGAGCGCGGAGCGCGACAGTCAGATTCGGTCACGGGCGTCGTCAGCCCTTGCGCGCCTTGACCCGCTCGGTGACCGCCGGCAGCACGACCTGCAGGTCGCCCACGACGCCCAGGTCGGTGAGGGCGAAGATCGGTGCCTCGGGATCCTTGTTGACGGCGACGATGGCCTTGGACGTCTGCATCCCGGCCCGGTGCTGGATGGCCCCGGAGATGCCGGCAGCCAGATAGAGCTGCGGCGACACCGTCTTGCCGGTCTGCCCGACCTGGTACGCGTGCGGGTACCAGCCGGAGTCCACGGCCGCCCGGGACGCCCCGACCGCACCCCCCAACGCGTCGGCCAACGCCTCCACGGCCGCGAAGTCGCCACCGGTGCCCCGACCGCCCGAGACCACGATCGCGGCCTCGGTGAGCTCGGGTCGACCGCTGGCCGCCTTCGGCTCGGACTTCACGATCCGGGCGCCCTTCGCGACGTCGGAGATCGTGACGTCGACCTCCACGACGGCCGCCTCGGTCGGAGCCGCCTCCGGCGCGATGGCGTTCGGCTTGACGGTGATCACCGGTATGCCGTGGGTCACTGATGCCTGCACCGTCCAGTTGCCGGCGAACACGGACTGGGTGGTCGAGCCGTCCGCAGCCACGTCGGTGGCATCGGTGATCAGACCCGAGTCGAGCTTGACGGCGAGCCGACCAGCGATCTCCTTGCCCTCCGCAGAGGAGGTGATCAACACCGCGGCCGGGGACCGCTCGCCGGCGATCTGGGCCAACGCCTCGGCCTTCGGAGCCACCAGGTACTGCTCGACGGCCGGGTCAGTCACCGACAGCACCGCAGTCGCGCCGTACTCCCCGAGGATGCCGGCGACAGCCTGAGCGTCACCGAAGACGACAGCGACGGGCGAGCCGATCCGGCGGGCCAGGGTCAGCAGCTCGAGCGTGGGCTTGGCGACAGTGGCGTCGACCACCTCGGCGACGACGACGACATCAGACATGACTACGACTTCCCTTCGGATCTGCGATGGTCAGATGAACTTGCCGGCGGCGAGGAACTCGACCAGCGCCGCCGAGCCCGTCCCGTTGTCGTCGGCAACGACCTTGCCGGACTCCTTGGGTGGCCTCGGCGTGGTGTCGGCGACCTTGCTCCAGGCCGCGTCCAGGCCCACAGCCGCAGACTCGATGCCGAGGTCGGTCAGCTCCCATGTGTCCACGGGCTTCTTCTTGGCGGCAAGGATGCCCTTCATCGACGGGTAGCGGGCCTCACCCGACTGGTCCGTGACGCTGACGACCGCCGGCAGGGAGGCCTCGACGGTCAGGCTGGCGGTGTCGGCGTCGCGTCGTACGGTGACCACCCCGTCGCCCACCTCGACGCTCACGCCGAGCGTCGCGGCAGGCCAGCCCAGTCGCTCGGCGACCATCACCGGCACCACACCCATGGCGCCGTCGGTCGAGGCCATCCCGCACAGCACCAGATCCGGCTCCGCCTTGCGTACGGCCGCAGCGATGACCGCGCTGGTGGCCAGAGCGTCGGAGCCCGCGATCGCGTCGTCCAGCACGTGGATCCCGGCCGACGCGCCCATCTGCAGCGCACGCTTGATGGCGTCGGTGGCGTCGTCGGGACCGACGGTGAGCACGACGACCTCCACGTCGTCGCCGTTCTCGGCGACCTGCAGGGCCTGCTCCACTGCGTACTCGTCCAGCTCCGACAACAGCCCGTCGGAAGCCTCTCGATCGACGGTGTGGTCCGCGGAGAAGCCACGGTCCCCGGTCGCATCGGGGACGTGCTTCACCAGAACCAGGATCTTCATACCTTCACCCTCTTCTCCGTACGGTCCAGTCATCCAGGCGCTTCAGCCATCAGGTCGGCGAGCCCATATTACTCGTCAGTAACTTGCGCGAGAGCCACGCGACCGGGTGGTGCAGGGCACAATGTAGGCCCCCGGGTCACCGTTGAGCCCGATGCCGCCACCTGATCGACCTGTCCTGTTCGACAGTCCTAGACCCGAGAGCGATATGAGCCCCACGCCGGCGATCCTGCCACCACCCGCGGACTCGTCCTGCCTGGGCGCCCGGCTGATCGGCGACGGAGCGCGGTTCGGTCTCTGGTCACCGCGCGCCACCCGGGTCGAGCTGGTCCTGATCGGGGAGGACAAGCGCCAGACCAATCTCGAGATGCACCGGGGCCACGATGGTGTGTGGTCGCTCGTCGTCAGCGGGGTGACGGCCGGCCAGCGGTACGGCTACCGCGTCCACGGAGACTGGGCGCCGCACGCCGGCGCCCGGTTCAACCCGGCCAAGCTGCTGCTCGACCCGTACGCCCGCGCGATCACCGGTGGAGTCGACTATCGCGGCCCCATCCTGGACCACACGGAGGAGTCGGACTACGAGCCGGACAGCCGGGACTCGTTCCACTCCGTGCCGCTCGCCGTCGTCGTCGCCGACAGCCCGCCGCCGACCCCGCTCGCCACCCCCGTCCCGATGACCGACACGGTCCTGTACGAGCTGCACGTCAAGGGCTTCACCCGCCTGCATCCAGACGTCCCCGAGCACCTGCGCGGCACGTACGCGGGACTGGCCTACCCGGCAGTGCTCGAGCACCTGGTGGAGCTCGGCGTCACGTCGGTCCAGCTGCTCCCGGTACACCACTTCGTCTCCGAGCCGTTCCTGATCCGGCGCGGGCTGTCCAACTACTGGGGCTACAACACCCTGGGCTTCTTCGCCCCGCACTCCGCGTACGGGTCGGTCGGCACCCTGGGTCAGCAGGTCGGGGAGTTCAAGGAGATGGTCTCGGCGTTGCACGCCGCCGGCCTCGAGGTGATCTTGGACGTCGTCTACAACCACACCGGCGAGGGTGGTCACGAGGGGCCCACGCTCTCCTTCCGGGGGATCGACCACTCCGGCTACTACCGGTTGGCGGGCGACCTGCGCACCGACTACGACGTCACAGGCTGCGGCAACTCGGTGGACACCTCCCAGCCGGGGGTGCTGCAGCTGGTGGCCGACTCGCTGCGCTACTGGGTCACCGAGATGGGCGTGGACGGCTTCCGCTTCGACCTGGTGACGACGCTGATCCGCGACGAGCAGCACCAGGTCGACCTGCACCACCCGTTCCTCCAGCTGGTCCGCAACGATCCGGTGCTGAGCCGGGTCAAGATCATCGCCGAGCCATGGGACCTCGGCCCCTACGGCTACCAGGTCGGCAGCTTCGGTCGCCACTGGAGCGAGTGGAACGACCGGTTCCGCAACTACATCCGGGATTTCTGGCGAGGCAACTGCCACGGGGTCGCCGAGATGGGTCAGCGGTTGACCGGATCGCCCGACATCTTCGACCGCCACGGTCGCGGGGCAGCCGCCAGCGTCAACTTCGTCACCGCCCACGACGGGTTCACGTTGCGCGACGTGGTCACCTACAACGTCAAGCACAACGGGGCGAACGGCGAGTCCAACCGGGATGGCACCGACGACAACCGATCCTGGAACTGCGGCGTCGAAGGCGAGACCGAGGACCCGGTGATCAACGCCCTGCGGCACCGGCAGGCCGGGAACATGATGGCGACCATGATCATCGCCGCCGGCCTGCCGATGATCACGGCCGGTGACGAGCGCGGCCGCACCCAGAAGGGAAACAACAACGCCTACTGCCAGGACTCGCCACTGTCGTGGATGGACTGGGACCCGGAGTCGGAGTGGCCGGATCTGCACGAGCTGACCCGACGGCTGCTGCAGCTACGAGCCGACCATCCCGTTCTCCGCCGGCACCGGTTCCGGCACGGCGAGCCGGTGCTCGACAGCGCCGGGCAGCCAACCGGCCGCAAGAACCTCGCCTGGTTCGGCGGCGAGGAGACCGAGATGTCGACGGCGGCCTGGCACGACCCACATCGACGAACCCTCGGCATGTACGTCGCGAACGACGAGACCGATCGCGATGGTGACGATGCGTTCCTGATCTGGCTGCACGGGGGCCCGGACCCGGTTCAGGTCTTCCTGCCCGACGCCGACTGGGCCACCACCTACACCGTGGTCGCGCACACCGGCCGTCCGGACGAGTTCCCCGAGGAGAAGTTCCCCGCCGGTAGCCG
>DASQLI010000158.1:0-5771 GCA_035630075.1 Microlunatus sp. | reverse complement strand
GCGGATGGAGACGTCACCGGTGATCTGTGTCGGCACTCTCGGCGGTGCGGGGGGTGTCGTGGCTTCTCTCCGTCCGGTGTCGGTGTCGGGTGTGAGGGTGGCGAGTCTGCTTCGGACGAGGAGGCCGAGGCCGAGGTAGCGGCCTCCCTCGGCCCATCCGTCGTGGTGCTCGGTGAGCGCAGCCGCCCACCAGGGGGAGCCGTTGTCAGACCTTCCGATCCGACATCGCACTGTCGTGGCTGAGCAAGCGCCGGGTGAACGCGTTGGCGAACTTCTCCTCGGGGTCGTGCTCGGCCACCAGAGCCTGGAACGTGCGGTAGTCGTCGCCGTACAGCCCTTCCAGGTAGCTGCCGTCGATGCCTTCGGTGTACTTTCCGAGGTGGGGTCGTCCGCCGATGTCGGTGATCACTTGCAGGGCCGCGGCGTAGAACTGCTCGAATCCGTCGGAGTCGTTGACGATAAGGTCGATCCAGGTGCAGCGTCGCCCCTTCCCTGGGCCGAGCAGGGTGCGGTCGTGGCCCGCGGGAGTGAACCTGACCTCCAGCAGAAGGTAGGGGAGCCGCTCGGCCGCGGCCATGTGCTCGTACAGCGAGACCAGGCGGTCGCAGATCTCGAAGGTCCGCTCGAAGGGGATGGTGAACTCCAGCTCCTGGTGCAGGTGGTAGATCGTGCGGTTGTGCGCGTTGTCGCTCTCTAGCACGAGCCGGGTGCCTCGCTTGATCAGGAAGGCCAGACGCGACCAGTGTCGGCCCAGCCGCAGCACTCCGGTGTAAGCGAGCAGGTTCCCCACCCAGGCGGCGAGGAGGGCGTCGGCGGAGATGTTGAGGAACTCCTGGAGCTCGTCGGCTGGTGAGGTGGGCTTCGTCGAGCGGTCCCAGGTGTTGACCTGGCAGTGGTCGGCGTAGGGGAACACGTAGAGGCTGACATGATCATGGTCCTCGATCAGGTCGTCGAGTCCGTGCCGGACAGCATCGAGCTCCTGCATCCTGGTCCGCTGCTCGATGGTGAAGCGGGGGACGCCCTGGATGGTGACCTCGGTGATAATGCCAGCAGCCCCGACGCCGCCGATCGCGGCGCGGAAGAGCGGGTCGTCTGGTCCGCATTGGTGCACGGCTCCGGTTCCGTCGATGATCGTCATCGCGACGATCGATTGGCTGACGAAGCCCCAGCTCCGGCCGGTGCCGTGGACGTCGGTGGACAGGATGCCGCCGATGCTCTGGGCGTCGTGGGAGGGGAGGGCGGTGAACGCGAGCCCGTGGCTGAGCATCAGGGCTACCACGTCGCGGACGCGGGTGCCGGCTCGGACGGTGACCTGCCCCGCGACGGCATCGATGGACGTCAGGCCGCTGTAGGCGTCGAGAGAGATCAGCACCTCCTCGGTGACGATGCCGGGATTGAACGAGTGTCCCGACCCAACGACGCGAAGCCGTCGATGGGAACGGATGAGGTCGATGATCTCCGCCTGGGTCGTCGGCTCCGCGATCCGACGTGGTCTCTGCCGATACCGCAGCGCCCAGTTGTGGAACGTGCTGCCCTGGCGGCGGCCCTCAAGGAGCACGAACCGGCCGTCGCTCGCCGCGTAGGCAGCGACGTTGGCGGTGGTCGCCAGACCGCCTCGAAGATAGCTGGAGAGCTTCGACATGTCGTCCTCCCGGATGCCTGGATCGCGGCCGCCTGACGTCGTGGTCGGCCCTGACGGAAGGATCGGCAGGCAGACGATCTGATACGCGCGATTACGAACGGGGATGAGCAGGGTCTGCCCGTGTGAGGTCTGAGGACGGCCCGTCCGAGCGTGGTATCAGCACGAGCCGCTGCCACTCCGCGAGGTATGGATGTCACTCCTACGACCGGCCCCAAGCTTCCCAAGAGCGACTGGGATATCGCCTCCGAGGCTCTTAGCCAGACCCCGACCCGGTGGGGCAGCCTGACCTGGGTCAGCGCCCGGCCGCTGATCGCCTCCCTCAACCACGCCCTCGCGCTGGGCGCCCGCGGGCTGGTCACCGGCCTGCGCCGGCACTGGAGCAGCGCGCAGGACCCGATGCCGATAGAGCTGCCTGCCGGCTCGGGTCAGCCAGACGGAGCGGGGACCACGTTCTTCCTGATCGGGGACACCGGTGAGCAGGATGCGTCGCAGTACGTGGTGGCCCCGGCGCTGAGCGCCGCCGCCGCCCAACACCATCCCGACTTCGTGATGATCATGAGCGACGTCATCTATCCCTCGGGCGACGTCAACGACTACCCGGACGGGGTCTACCGGCCCTATCGGAGCACCGACGAGAGGTTCCGGGTGGCGGCGCCGCTGCTGGCCCTGCCGGGCAATCACGACTGGTACGACGGGCTCGCCGGCTTCATGTACCACTTCGTCGAGGGGAGCAAACTCCCGCGCGATGAGGTGTACGCGCCCGCCGTCGGGCAGGGATCTTCGCTGTCTCGTCTGTGTCGCATCCTGTGGCGGCGACCGTCGGACCCAGACTCGCGGACGACGACCTTGCGGGCCAGCGGCCGGCTCACGGGCTCCCTCACCCAGCCCGGCCCCTACTACGTGGTCGACACCCCTGACCTGCGGGTGGTGTGTATCGACACCGGCATCGACGGCACCCTCGACGAGCAACAGGGCGCCTGGCTGCGGAGAGTGTCAGCCGTTGACAAGGCGAAGATCCTGGTCACCGGGAAGCCGCTGGTTGTCGACGAGGAGATCCGGCGGTGTCCCATTCTGCCGGACCACCCGGAGGCGAGCGCAACCGACCTGGGCACGGTCTGGGACGTCGTGCAGGATCCCGGTAACAGCTACGTGGCCACCGTGGGCGGCGATGTCCACAACTTCCAGCACTACGAGCGCCGCACCGGGGACCAGGGACCGAAGGTGCATCTGGTCGCGGGCGGCGGCGGAGCCTTCCTGCACGCCACCCACACTGTCAGCGTGGGGGCCAACGACTCGAGGATGCGGGCCCGGCCCGGCCGTGAGTACTACGGGCCGCCGATCCGGATGTTCCCCGACAGGAACCGGTCCCTGGAACTGTTCGCGGGACTGCTAATTCCGACTCTGCGGCGGGTCATGATCTATCTCTCTCTGCTGCTGATCGGGGCCGCAGCAGCGGTCGTGGTGGCGCTGAACGCTGCAGCGGCGCCCCGCGCAGGTGCCTGGATGGCCGCCCTCGCCGCTGCCGGTCTCCTCGGTCTGCTGGCCGTCTCAGCGATCCCACGACTGAGGGTGCTGCCGCGGTCCAGCCGGTGGTCCCGGCTCCGGACGAGCCTGATCATGGTGATCATCGGCGTGCTCGGCGTCGCTGTCGCTGCGCTGCTCGACCCGGCTCGTCTGCCGATGTTTGTCGGGTTCGTCGCCATCGTGATGGTCCTGCATGCCGTAGCCAGTGCTCTCATTCGGCAGTCGGGATGGTGGCGGCCGGCCGATGAGTACCCCCGGAACCCGCGGCTTCCCGTCTTCCTCCTCGGGTTAACGGCCCTGGCGATGGTGGTGGGACTGGCGCAGCTCGTCCTGGGCTGGTCCACCGACTCCCGCACCGCGACCGCCTGCGCTGCCGCGTCTGCGGTCCTGCTGCTGGCTGCCGGCCTGATGGGGTGGTGGTGCCGGCGGCGGCGGCTGACCACGATGGCCGACGGAGTCGGGAGGGATCTGCGCCCGGAGCTGCGTGAGCCCGCGGGGGCTGATCGGCCCGACCCGGCGCGGCTCGGCCAGCAGAACCGCAGCTGGCATCTCCTCGGACTGCCGACGGGGCAGATCGTCCAGGCGGTGTGCGTGCTGCTCGGCATAGCGCAGCTGCTGATCATGAACGGAGCCGCCTCCGACCTGCTCGCAGCTCTCGGCATGATCCTCGCGACGCTGGCCGCGGCCGCCGTCTTCGCGGGCCTGGTGCTGCTCGGCTGGGCGGCGGCGCTGCTCGGTCTCACCAAGCTCACCGCATCCGTCCGCCGACGCCGCGGTGAGCAGCCCCCTGCCGCCTGGGGCGCGGCCGCAGGGCATGTGGGTCAGCGCGCGGTTCCGCTGCTGCTGGTCATGCTCTTGCTGCTTCTCGCCGGAGTGTCCGCCGTCAGCAGCCAGGTCCCCGCCCTGCAGACGGACGTGCTGAAGGCAGCAGCGGCACCGGTGACCTGTCTGGTGGTGCTGGTGATCATGCTGCTGGTCGTGGACACGCTGCGCCGGGCGGCCCCGCAGCGCTACCTCTGGTACACCCTGCTCATGCTCGGCGGTGTCGCGGCCGTCGGCTGGCTGCTGTCCCTGGTGTCGGCTACCCGGTGGATCGTCACCTACGGCTCGGGCGCGGCGATCGTCCTCCTCGCTGTCGGCGTGACGGGAGCGATCGGCCACCTCAGCTTCCTCGGCGCCTACTGGCTGATCCTCGACTCCCGAACCCGGAGCGAGCCGAAGTTCGCCCCGCAGGAGCTAGAGGAGATCTTCCGGGCCCGGGAGGCGTACCCGCCGGAGCGTCCGAATCCGACGGTTGTGCCCCGTCACGTCCAGCGCTGGGCACGGATCACGTCGCCCGCCCTGGGCGAGCCGGGCGGCATCGTGCAGAAGGAGGTGTCGGAGATCTTCTCCTCCGACAGTCCGCCCTTCTACAAGAGCTTCCTCCGTCTGACGACCAGCCGGTCTGATGATGGTCAGGTCGATCTGTCGGTCTTCCTGCATCGGGTCTACGGGTGTGAGCCGTCAGATCACGAGCTCGTGGCCACATTGCGGCTGGAGCCGCCGCCCGGTGAGATCGTGCCGTCCCAGTCGAATGTGACAGCCGATGCGTGAGGCGGCTGCCACCGGCCACGGCGCGGACAGTGGCCAGACGGCTGCTTCGTCGACGGGGAGGGTGGGCTGCGGCGGTGTCAGATGAGGTGTGCGGCGGCCGCGGATCGTCCTGGTCAGACCTCGACCTGCTGCGTCCCGCAGTGGGCGGCTCAGTGTCCTGCGGGATGATCAGACTGCGAGAGGCTGCCTGATGGCCACCGACCTGTTTCTCGTCCGGCATGGTGAGTCGCTGGCCAGTCTGCGCCGGGTTGTCGGCGGCATCCGAGGTGATGCCGGCCTCAGCGACGGGGGCCGGTTGCAGGGGAGGCTGCTTGAGCAGCGTCTGCGGGATGACGGGTTTCATGCCGACTGGCTCTACACGAGCGCCCTTCCCAGGGCGCGGGAGACCGCCGAGTATGTTGCGCGGGCCGTCGGACGGAGTGCCCGGGTCCACGACGGGCTGGCTGAGATTCGACCTGGTGAGGCCGATGGTCTGTCCATCGAGGACTGGCGTCGGGCCTACCCGCCGGTGATGCTGGGTGGGTCGGAGGATCCCTTCGCGCCGTTCTCGCCCGGCGGGGAGTCGTGGGCGACATTCTTGACTCGCGCTGGCTCCACGTTGTCCCGCCTCGTCGTCGAGCACGAGGGTGAGCGGGTCGTGGCCGTCACTCACGGGGGAGTCGTGGCGGCCTCGTTCTATCTCGCCTTCGGTTTGGGCGCCACCAGCGTCGCTGCCGAGCTCGCTACGGAGAACACCAGCATCACCCATTGGAGACATGAGCAGACCCTGAATGGGCAGGCGGCCTGGACACTGGTCACCTTCAATGATGCGCATCATCTGGCTGTCCGCGAGGTCGCCGTCGAGGAGCGACAGCATGCTGACGGGCCCGGATTGCAGCCAGTCCCGGGAGCAGTCCGATTCCTTTGAGGTGGAATGTGCCCTGCTGGGCCCGCTGTTCTGGTCCGGCGCTGCTCACAGCCATCTTCGGCGGCGCCCGCACCACCGACTGTCCCGCAGTGGTGGCCTCAATGG
>DASQLI010000157.1:0-5227 GCA_035630075.1 Microlunatus sp. | reverse complement strand
GACGTCGCCCTCTGGCTCGGTGATCTCGCCGCTGCTCTGCAGGTTCCCGGACTCGCCACCTACGGACTGGGTGATGCCGACACCGCGGAGGTGGTGGCCGCCGCGCAACGGGCCAGCAGCATGCGGGGAAACCCGGTCCCGCTGAATGACGACGAGGTGGCGGAGATCCTCGCGCGCGCCCTGTGACTCAGGCTCACCAGGCGGTCGACGCCCAGAGCTGGAACACGGCGTACGAGCGCTCGGGCCGCCAGCGCTCCATCGCCGCCGGTACCTCCCGGTCCTTGGCCACCCGGAGCGACCGGCGCAGCACCAGATCCCCGACCGGCACCGCGTCGGGGTCGCCGAACAGGCGCATCCGCAGGTAGGCGACGGTCCACGGACCGATCCCGGGCAGGGCCAGCAGCGCCGCGGCCCGGTCGTCCCACTGCTCTCGCGGCAGCGGCACCGGCCAGGAACCGGTCCGGGCGAACAGCTCGGCGACGGCCAGCACCGTACGGGCGCGTGAGCCGGTGATCCCTACGGCGGATCGCAGCGCCTCGAGCTCGGCCGTGGCCAGTCGCTCCGGTGTCGGGAACGCCGTCAAGCCACCGGGGCCGGGTGCGCCGTACGCCGCCACCAAGCGACCGGCGAAGGTGCGTGCCGCGGCCAGCGACACCTGCTGGCCGAGCACTGTGGAGATCGCCGCCTCGAACGACTCCGGGTAGCGGATCCGCCGCAGGCCGGGGTGGTCCCGGACCAACGGTCCCAGTGTCGAGTCATCACCGAACCGGGACACCAGCGCCGCCGGATCCAGATCCAGGTCGAGCCAGTGCCGCAGCCTCCGGGTGAGGTCGCTGACGTCGACCTCACCGTCGACCTGCACGGCGCACGCGTCGTCGTCGGGGCGCACCGTCACACCGACCGGTCCGGCGGGTCCCGGCAACAATCGTCGGTGGGTGCCCGTCTCCGGATCGGTGACCTCGCCGCCCGGCACGGCGTGCGCACCGATCATCCGCAGGGCGAGCGGCCAGTCGTACGCGCCGACGAACGGCAGCTCCAGAAGCACGCACCGTTCCTACCAGGCAGTCCGTTCGAGACGCCTCACCAGGCGTAGGCGATCACCTCACCGAACAGCGTCTCCGCCTCCACCTCCCAGCCGCGGGCGCTGAACCAGGTGGCGACGTTGCGGCAGTCGCGGGCCAGGAACTCGGGCCCCTGCGGATTGCCGACGATGTTGACCGCCTGCGGCACGTCGATGATCACCAGCCGGTCCTCGGTGGCCAGGATGTTGAACGCCGACAGGTCCCCATGGGTCAACCCCATTCCGGCCATCGTGCACATCGCCGTACGCAGCTGGTCGAAGTAGACCTCCAGCACCTCACGGGACGGTCGGGTCTGGGCCAGCCGTGGGGCCCCGGAACCGTCCTCGAGGGTGATGAACTCCATCAGCAGCTCGGTGCCGTCGAGCTGCACCGGGTAGGGAACCGGGAGCCCGGCGCTCCACAGAGTCGACAGGTAGCCGAACTCCGCCATCGCCCACTCGCCGGCCTGGATCTGGCGACCCCACCGACTGCCCTTGGCCACGGCCCGGCGATCGCGGCTCCGCCGGATCCTGCGGCCCTCGGTGTAGCCGCTGTCCCGGTGGAACATCCGGTGGTCGTTGCTCCGGTAGCGCTTGGCGGCCATGATCACCGACTCCTCGTCGGTGGCGCGTTCGAGCAGGAAGACGTCGGCTTCCTTGCCGGTCTTGAGGATGCCGAGATCGGTGTCGATGGCGGCATCCGCGGTGATCAGCCAGTCGGGCCAGGGCTCAGGCCCGGCGACGATCCCGATGTCGTCCCAGGTGGACCAGCGCTGCCCGGCCGGCAGCCGGTCATCGACGGGGGTGTAGTCGAAGTCAGGGGTGTCGTCGACGTCAGGGGTGAAGGCGGGCTCGGTGTCGTCCGGCGCCGCGGAAGGTGAAACAGACATGGTGGGTGATGACTCCAGGAGAGAGAACGGATGAGGGCGCACTGAACGCCCGGACGGTGATGGACATCTCGACGCCTCCTCTGCTCTGGGTCCCGTCGGCTCAGCCGACGCGAACTGTCATACCGCTGTCGGGACAACTGTGGACACGACAACTAGGACATGCAAGTTGTTTTCCACAGACGACAACGAGGGCGGTACGTTGACTTCACCTTCGTTCCAGCACGACCCGACACGCGGCGATCCCGCACCTCGGGGCCGGCGGCGCACCCGCCGGGAAAGAGTCGGACGCAACCCGTGCGTCCCACGACGAGAGGATGCATGAGTGAGCAGTGGCGACCCCGAGCTCGTTCAGCTCCTGACTCCTGAGGGCATCCGGGTCGACCACCCGGACTACGCCTTCAGCGGGGACGACGAGCAGGTCAAAGGCTTCTACCGCGACATGGTGATGACCCGTCGCCTGGACTCCGAGGCGACCTCCCTGCAGCGTCAGGGTGAGCTCGGCCTCTGGGCCTCCTGCCTCGGTCAGGAGGGCGCGCAGATCGGCTCCGGTCGGGCCATGAGCGATCAGGACGTGGTCTTCCCGACCTACCGCGAGCACGGTGTCGCCTGGACGCTCGGTGTGGATCCGCTGCAGCTCCTCGGGCTGTTCCGCGGTGTCGACCTCGGCGGCTGGGACGCGGCGAAGACCCGGTTCCACCTCTACACGATCGTCATCGGTGCGCAGGCCCTGCACGCCACCGGCTACGCCATGGGCATCGAGCGGGACGGTCTGGTCGGCACCGGAGATCCGGCCAGGGACGCCGCCGTGATCGGCTACTTCGGCGACGGTGCGACCAGTCAGGGTGACGTCAACGAGGCCTTCATCTTCGCGAGCTCGTACAACGCTCCGATCGTCTTCTTCTGTCAGAACAACCAGTGGGCGATCTCCGAGCCGATCGAGCGGCAGTCGCGGATCCCGCTCTACCGGCGGGCGTCCGGGTTCGGCTTCCCCGGTGTGCGCGTGGACGGCAACGACGTGCTGGCCGTGCATGCCGTCACCTCCCAGGCCCTGGAGCGCGCGCGCTCCGGCAACGGCCCGACGTTCATCGAGGCGTACACGTACCGGATGGGCGCGCACACGACGTCGGACGACCCGACCAAGTACCGGCTGGCCGACGAGCTGGAGCACTGGCGACTGAAGGACCCGATCGAGCGGGTGCGGGCCTACCTGAGGCGAGGCGGACTGGCCGACGACGCGTTCTTCGCCGACGTGGATGCCGACGCCGACGGGCTCGCCGCCCGGATCCGATCGGGTCTGCTGTCGCTGCCCGACCCGGACCTGGTGCAGCTGTTCGACAACGTGTACGAGGAGCAGACCCCGCACCTGGTCGACCAACAACGCTGGTACGCCGACTACTCGGCCAGCTTCGAATCCGGCGACGACGCCGTCGCAGGGAGGCAGTGATGACGGGAGATGCAAGCAAACCGGGTGAACCGAGCAAGACCAGCAAGGTCACTCTGGCCAAGGCTCTCAACGCCGGACTGCGCCGGGCGCTGGAGGCCGATCCCAAGGTGCTGCTGGCCGGTGAGGACATCGGCAAGCTGGGTGGCGTCTTCCGGGTCACCGAGGGACTGCAGAAGGACTTCGGTGAGCATCGGGTGATCGACTCGCCGCTGGCCGAGTCCGGCATCGTGGGGACGGCTGTGGGACTGGCGATGCGCGGCTACCGGCCGGTCTGCGAGATCCAGTTCGACGGCTTCGTCTACCCGGCCTTCGACCAGATCGTCAGCCAGGTCGCCAAGTTCCACAACCGGTCCGCCGGCCGGCAGAAGATGCCGATCGTGATCAGGATCCCGTCCGGCGGCGGCATCGGTGCGGTCGAGCACCACAGCGAGTCGCCGGAGACGTACTTCGCCCACACCCCCGGACTCAAGGTGGTCACCTGCTCCAACCCGGTCGACGCCTACTGGATGATCCAGCAGGCCGTCGCCTCCGATGACCCGGTGATCTTCTTCGAGCCCAAGCGCCGCTATCACGAGAAGGCCGAGCTCGACACCTCGATCCCGCCGATCCCCTTGCACAGCGCGAGAATCGTCCGCCCGGGCACCGACGTGACCGTGCTCTGCTACGGCCCCATGGTGAAGACCTGCCTGGACGCGGCCGGCGCAGCTGCCGAGGAGGGTCGCTCACTCGAGGTGATCGACCTGCGGACCCTCTCGCCGATCGACATGGCCACCGTCGTCACCTCGGTCCGCAAGACCGGGCACGCCGTGGTGGTGCACGAAGCGGTGATCAACCTGGGCTTGGGGGCCGAGCTCTCCGCCCGGATCACCGAGCAGTGCTTCTACTCGTTGGAGGCGCCTGTGCTGCGGGTGGGCGGGTTCGACATCCCCTATCCGCCGAGCAGGGTCGAGGACCAGTACCTGCCGGACCTGGACCGGGTGCTCGACGCCGTCGATCGCTCCCTGGCCTACTAGCTACTGATTCTCGAAGAGGAGAGCAACGCGTGGCGATCAAGGAGTTCCGGCTGCCCGACCCCGGTGAGGGTCTCGTGGAGGCCGACATCGTCACCTGGCGGGTGGCCGTCGGGGACGAGATCAAGATCAACGACATCCTGGTCGAGATCGAGACCAGCAAGTCCCTGGTCGAGCTGCCGAGCCCCTTCCAGGGCACGGTGACCGGGCTGCTGGTCTCCGAGGGCGACACCGTCGACGTCGGCGTACCGATCATCGCCATCGACGACGGCAGCGAGATCCCGGAGACCGCGCCGGCCGCGGCGCCCGCGGTCACGGCCTCGCCCGGCGGGGCCGACGAGAGCGGCGAACGGGTGGCCAACCTGGTCGGGTACGGCGCGAAGCCGGGCGACACCCGTCGCCGGCCACGCAAGAACGCGGCCGGAGAGGCCGCGCTGGTCGAGGCCCACGAGCAGGTGAACAGCACCTTCGCCACTGACGGACCGGTGTCGCGGCGGGCGGACCATCGCGAGGCGCTGCAGCCGGCGCCGGCGAAGCCGCAGGGCGGTCCGTTGCCGGCACCCGGACCCGTGGCGTCGGAGACGGTGCCGCCGTCGGCCGGTGCGGTGCTGGCCAAACCGCCGGTTCGCAAGCTCGCCCGCGATCTCGGTGTCGACCTCGGCGAGCTGACCGGCACAGGTACGGGCGGAGTGATCACCCGCGACGACGTCGAAGGGGCGGCACAGCGGGCCACCGCACCCATACCCGCGACCGTGAGTGCGCCGCCGGCCGTCGTGGCCGAGGACCGACGCATCCCGATCAAGGGGGTGCGCAAGGCCACCGC
>DASQLI010000156.1:0-15995 GCA_035630075.1 Microlunatus sp. | reverse complement strand
GCAGCTGCATCCCGACATTCCTTTCGTCCAAGGCACGTTCGCCGTGCCGCCGATGCCGCGGGGGAGCGACCCGCGCGATCCCGGCTGGGGCCTGGTGACGGCTTGGTATGCGATCGTCCACCTCGCCCAGTCCGAGCTCGCCCCGACGATCTCCGCGCTGGCCAAGGTGCTGTGCCGGGGCGGCTACCTGGCCATCGCCACCCATGTCGGCCACGAGATCCGGCACCCGGGCGAGCTGTTCGGCGAGCCCACGGAGCTGGACTTCGTCGAGCACGACCCCGAGGTGATCATCACCGCGGTCGAGGCGGCCGGCCTGGTCGACCTCGAGTGGTACGTCCGCAGCCCGCTCGCCCACGAGGCCCCGACGCGGCGGCTCTATCTGCAGGCACGCCGGCCGACCTGATCCCGGCGTCCCGTACCCGGTCGAGCGGGGTGCGGCGACAGTGTCGGAGCGCGGTCGTAGCGTGACGGAATGGCTGAGATCGTCGTGTTCCACCACATCTGCGGGCTGACTCCCGGGGTCGTTGCGCTGGCCGACGACTGGCGGGCGGCCGGGCACACGGTTCACACCCCCGACCTGTACGGGGGGCGCACCTTCGACTCCATCGAGGCGGGCGCCGCCTTCTCCCAGGGCCCGGATGCGCCCGATCAGGACCGGCTGGCCGACGCCGCAGTCGCCGACCTCCCCGACCGGCTGGTCTTCGTCGGCATCTCCGCCGGCGTGATGCAGGCTCAGCGACTGGCACAGACCCGCGCCGGCTGCGCGGGGGCGATCCTGCTGGAGTCGTGTCTGCCGATCACTGGTGAGTGGGCCTTCGGGCCGTGGCCGGAGGGCGTGCCGGTCCAGATCCACGGTATGGATGCCGACCCGTTCTTCGCCGGTGAGGGTGACGTCGACGCCGCCCGCGAGATCGTCGCCACCGTCCCCGACGCGGAGCTGTTCCTCTACCCCAGTGACAGGCACCTGTTCGAGGACCGGTCGCTGCCGTCGTACGACGAGGCGGCGACCGCGTTGCTGCTGCAGCGGACGCTGGGCTTCCTGGACCGAATCGGCTGAGACATCCGACACATCCCGACACTCGTGTCGGTTTTGCTGGTACGGTGCTGCCACACCCCGTACCTGTCGAAAGGCTCGCTCACCGATGACCACGCCGCAGCTCTCCATCCAGCTCTACACGGTCAATGACCAGCTCGTCGCCGACCCGGACGGGACGCTGGCCCGGCTCGCGGCCATGGGCATCCGCCAGGTGGAGGCGTTCGCGTTCGTGGACCGCGCCGAGGCACTGCGCGAGGCCTTCGACAAGCACGGACTGCAGGCGCGGACGGGCCACGCTCCCATCGCGTCGAAGGAGATCCGTCGCGGCGACGTCGTGATCCCGGTGCCGCCGCTGGAGGACGTGTTCGCCGCGGCCACGACCCTCGGACTGGACTACGTGATCGACCCCTTCGTCGCGATCGAGCGCTGGCTGGACGCCGAGCAGATCGAGGCCACCGCCGCCCGGTTGAATGCCGTGGCGAAGCAGGCGGCCGAGCACGGACTGAAGGTCGGCTACCACAACCACGCCCAGGAGTTCGTCGCCGAGGTCGACGGGGTCAACGGCTACGAGTACTTCGCCTCGCTGCTGGACGACGACGTGATCGTGGAGCTCGACCTCTTCTGGGCCGCCACGGCGGGCCAGGACGTCGTCGCTCTGCTGGGCCGGCTCGGTGACAGGGTCAAGGCCCTGCACATCAAGGACGGCGTGATCGGCGAGAACCCCTTCGTGGTCGGCGCGCCGATGCTCGACAAGACCAGCCTCGACCAGCGTCCGGCCGGTCAGGGTGAGGTGCCGCTGCTGGCCGCGCTGCAGGCGTCGCCGTCCACGGAGTACGCCGTGATCGAGTTCGACTACGTGCCGGGCGACATCTTCGACGCCGTCCAGGGCAGCGTCGACTTCCTGACCAGCAACGGCGTGAAGTAACCCACACCCCGCTGGTCAGCTGACCTGGGACTCGGACCACGACCAGAGGCGACGGGCCAGATCTGCGTCGACGGCGTCGCGGCTGCGTCCCAGCAGCGTGGGTACGCCGCGGTTGGCGCCCAGTCCGTCCGGCCCGATGTAGCTCCCGCCCGGGAGGTCCTGCGTGGCCGCCACGAGGGTCGATCGGGCGCCGGCCTCCGGGATCTGGCCGAACACCGACCCGAGCGCCGTCGAGATCCGCGTCGCCGTCAGACCGTGCTGGCCGAGACCGAGATCCGACTGCACCCAGCCGGGATGGACGGCCAGCGCGCGCCGACCTGTCGGCCCCAGCCGCCGGTCGAGCTCCAGAGCGAACAGCAGGTTGGCCAGCTTGCTTTCGCCGTACGCGGCGAATGCCCGGTAGCGGCGGTGCTGCCAGTGCGGGTCGTCGAGATCGAGGTGGGCCCACCGGTGGGCGTCCGAGGCAACGACCACGACTCGACCGGTGATCAGAGGCAGCAGCAGCGTGGTGAGCAGGAAGTGGCCGAGGTGGTTGGTGCCCAGCTGCAGCTCGAAGCCGTCAGCCGTCTCCGCCCGTCGGGTCGACATCACACCGGCGTTGTTGATCATGATGTCGACCGGATCGGTCCAGGCGCGCGCGAAGCCCCGTACGGTGGCGAGATCGGCGAGGTCCAGGGCTCGCACGTCGAGTGCTGCTCCTGGAGTCGTCGCGCGCAGGTCCGCCGCGACGGCGGCACCCTTGTCGACGTTGCGAACCGCCATGATGACGCGTGCGCCCGCGTCCGCCAGGGCAGCCGTGGTCGCTCGTCCGATGCCACTGGTGGCGCCGGTGACGATCACCGTACGGCCGGTCAGGTCGGGCAGGTCGAGCTCAGGGGTGGTCGCCACCCAGCGACGTTACGCGATGGTGTGCGGCCGGGCCGCCCGCCTAGAGTGCTGCTGTGACGGCACCCCCGGAGTCGACGACGGGCCGGCTGCCGGTGCTGTGGCTGTATGGACCACCCGGCGTCGGGAAGTCCACCATCGGCTGGGAGCTGTTCACCCGGTTCTCGGCGGCGGGCCGGCGGATCGGCTACCTGGACCTCGACCAGGTCGGCATGTGCTACGGACCCCCGACTGCGCAGAGCTGGACACCCGAGCCGCTCTCGGACCCCGGCCGACACCAGCTGCAGGCTCGGACCCTCGATGCGATGCTGCCGTCCTTCGCGGCGGCCGGGGCGGACGCGGTGGTGGTGTCCGGGCTCGCGCACCGCGACCGGGGAGCCGACGCTGCGCTGCTCCCGCACGCCGCGCTGACCGCGATCCGGCTGCGAACGGAACGACCGGCCCTACGCCGCCGACTCGAAGGGCGCGGTCGGACAGGGGAGGACGTCGACGACGGTCTCCGGTACGCCGACGACCTCGATCGGCTGCCCGGAGACGCGCTGGACACCACCGACCTGGACATCTCCGAGACGATACGGCTGGTGCAGTCGTGGTCCGCCGCTTGGGCGGATTTCCAACACGATCCTGCTGTCCACACCGTCGACCAGCAACCATGCGCCCGCCTGCCCGATGCCTCAAGTCCCGGCCGGCTGCTGTGGTTGTGCGGTCCGACCGCGGTTGGGAAGTCGACGATCGGCTGGCAGGTGTACGAGCAGGCTGCCCGCGCCGGCCTGCACACCGCCTTCGTCGATCTGCAGCAGATCGGCTTCCTGCGGCCACCGGAGCCGGCCGACCCGCACGGGCACAAGCTGCGGGCTGGCAACCTCGCCGTCCTCTGGCGACACGTCCGGGCAGCCGGTGCCCGTCAGCTGGTCATCGTCGGATCTCTCGAGTCGCAGGATGCCCTCAGCACCTACCTGGACGCGCTCCCCACCGGCACCCTGACCGTCTGCCGCCTGCGAGCACAACCCGATCAGCTGCGAGAGCGGATCGCTCTGCGCGGACGAGGTCAGGGCCCGCCGATCGCCGGCGACGAGCTGACGGGCCAGCCTCCTGCGGTGCTCGCCCGCGCCGTCGACGAGGCGGCCCGGGAGGCAGAGCGACTGGAGCGTGCCGCACCGGGGGACTTCTTCCTGGACACCGACCACAGGCCACCGCCCGAGCTGGCCGAGGAGATCCTCCGCCGAGCAAGCTGGCTACCCCGGGCCTCCGGTCAGCCGAAGACGTTCTCCGCCGAGAACCAGGTGCCCGGAACGGCCAGGTCCTCGGGGAAGGACACCGACTCCGCGATCTCCTCCAGAACGGGGATCTCGTTCGAACGATCGGGATAGGGGCCGGTGTCGGATGGGACAGTGCCGACGTAGACCCAGCGATCCTGCTGCTGCACCCACACCACTGCGCCGACATCGTCGGAATGCACCAGCGCCGGCCGGCCACCGATTCTCCGTGGTTCTCCGGTCGGCTGCGGCGACAGCTCGCGTACGCCGACCATGATCAGGAGGTCGCTCGGTCCGCTGGTGGGCTCGGTTCGCTCGAGGTAGACCCGGGAGCCGGGTGCGGAAAGGTCCACGTCGACACTCGCTGGGCGGTAGCCGCTGGGCAGCTCGACGTCGACGGGTATCCGGATCGTGGTGGGCTCGAACGCCACGGCGGCGGCGACCCGGTCGATGGTCGCTCGAGAACCGAGCGCGGAGCAGCTGACCTCGGCCCAGGATCCGTCATCGAGCTGCCACACCAGGTAGTCACCTTCGGCGCCGGCCCCGTTGCGCACGGCGGGATGTCCGTCGAAGGTGGTGCTGATCTTGTCCCCGACCTTGTTGTCCGGGCCGCCGACTCCCGGCTCGGAGACCAGCACGGAGCACTCATCGGCCGGCGTGATCCCACTCGCCGCCACCGCCACCGTGGTGCTCTCTTCGCGGTGAGCAAGGTGCTGACCGATCACCTGTAGTCCCGACGCGTCGACCACCCGATGGCGCAGCTCCCAGTGGGTGCGCGGGTTCGGGTCGGGCGTGTACATCTCTTCCGGCGCGGAGTGCGACGCGGTGCAGCCTGACATCACCAGGGTCGCCGCCATGATCAGCAACGACGTCAGAGCTCGCACCGTCACCGCCCGAGCGTACGTCCAGAGCCTGATCGGACAGCTGTTCGGCGGACAACGGTCAGCTCACGATCCACGCTCGTACATGACACACCGCCGAGGCAAAGTCGGGCAGCGGACCGGTCAGAGCAAGATGAGGTCGTGTCGCTTTCGGTGATGACCTTCAACCTGCGCTATGCGTCGGACCAGCCCCCGAACTCCTGGTTCCAGCGCCGACCCGTCGCCGGCGCGGCTGTGCGCAGTGCGTCGCCCGACATCATCGGTACGCAGGAAGGGCTGGCACCCCAGATCCGCGACCTCGCCGCCGATCATCCCGACTACGCCTCGGTCGGGATCGGTCGAGACGCGGACGGGGGTGGCGAGACGGCGACGATCTTCTACCGACGGCAGCGGCTGTGCGTCGTCGATCAGGGCCACTTCTGGCTGTCCAGCACCCCAGCGGCGGCCGGCTCGACGGGCTGGGGCAACATCCTGCCCCGGATGACGACCTGGGTCCGGTTCCGAGATCGCGACACCGGCCACGAGCTCTACCACCTGAACACTCATCTCGACCACGAGGCGGCCGACGCCCGCACCCGAGGAGCCGCGTTGATCTGCGCTCGGGTCGACGCGTTCGACCCCGGTCTTCCGGTGATCGTCACCGGCGACTTCAACGCGATCTCCCGCGCCGACCCGACGTACGAGGTCTTCCTCGCGGCCGGCTTCACCGACCTCAGGTTCGCCGCCCGCGATGATCTTGGCCCGACCTACGACTCGTACCACGGCTACCGCCCACCGGGACCCGGCGGTGCTCACATCGACTGGATCCTGGGCCGAGGGCCGCTCACCGCGCTCAGCTTCCGGCTCGTCGACACCGCGGTCGGCGGTCAGTACCCCAGTGACCACTTTCCACTGATGGTCACCCTGGAGCTACCCGGCTGAGGCCGTCCAGCAACCCCAGGAGGCCGCCGCCGGGGCGGGGTCAGTCGCGCCGATCGCCGAGGAACGTCCAGTCACCCTGCGGCCGGTGAACGGCGACGAAGTCGATCAGGTCTTCGCGACGAGGAGCGCTGACGGCGCCGCCGAGTCCGGCGACGGACAACGAGGCGTTGAGTCCGGCGAACCGCAGCTGGGTGGCGAGATCCCAGTCCTCGTGGACCCGAGCCGCCATGAACGCGGCGACGAACACGTCGCCCGCGCCGGTGGGATCGACCACCTCGACCCGGACGGCCGGCAGCTCGACCACCATTCCGGCGGCGGAGTCGACGGCGACCACACCGTCCTTGCCGCGGGTCACCACAGCCAGCGGCACCCGCTCGGCCAGTCGCTCGGCCGCGGCCCGAGCGGAGTCGCTACGGGTGTAGCGCATCGCCTCGACGTCGTTGGGCACGAAGACGTCGAGCTGACCCAGCCGATCCAGGACGCCCGGGCACCACAGGCCGGTGGAGTCCCAGCCGACCCCGCCGACCACTGTCGTGCCGGCCGCCCGAAGGCCGGACACCCACGGCGGCAGCTCCTCGGCCACGCCCACGTGCACGGCACCGATCGACCCCGGGTCGCTCGGCAGCAGCAGCGGACCCAGCTCCTCGTAGTAGGTGATGAAGCTGCGATTGTGCGGCGAGGTGAGCGAGACGCTGACGGGCGTCTGCCGGTCGGGAAGCGACTGCACCCAGGTCAGGTCCAGGCGGGCCTCCGCCGCCAGCATCGCCCGCAGCTCACGACCCAGCGGGTCCTCGCCGAGGCGCGACAGCAGCCGGGTCGCAGCGCCCGACCGGGCTGCCGCAACAGCGCGGTTGGCGACCCCGCCCGGACTGATCGCGAACCCGGACGCGAACACCTCCGCGCCGACTTCCGGGGCTTCGACGCCGGCGAACACGATGTCGCAGTAGATGTCACCGGCGAACAGCAGCTCGGCTGCGCGGGGCGACGCGCTGATCGTGCTGGACAAGGCGGGCTCCCCGTCGTCGGCGACCGGAACGCGATGATTCGCGCACGAGGCTGACTGAGACTGATTGAGTCTGCGTGTTCGATGATTCTAGGCTGACGGCGTGATCTCCCGCGAGCGCGCCGAGCGAGCACCCGGAGAGGTCCTGATCGCATGAAGCTCTGCATCCTCGGTGGTGGCGGTTTCCGCACGCCGTACGTCTACCAGGCACTGTTGCGTGACACCGGCTCGCCACGGGTGCAGGAGGTGTCGCTGTACGACGTCGACGAGCAACGGCTGGCGACCATGCGGTTGATCTTGACCCAGCTGGCCGAGCCGTTCGCCGACCCCCCGATCGTCAAGTCCAGCACGGATCTGGCCGAGGCGGTGACCGGCAGCGACTTCGTCTTCGCCGCGCTGCGGGTCGGTGGCCTGGAGGGTCGGCGGTGCGACGAGCACGTCGCGCTGGACCTCAGCGTGCTCGGCCAGGAGACCACTGGGCCGGGTGGGTTGGCGTACGCGATCCGCACCGTGCCCGTGATGGTGCAGATCGCGCAGCGGATCGCCGAGCTGGCGCCGGACGCGTACGTGATGAACTTCACCAACCCGGCCGGGATCATCACCGAGGCGATGCAGACCGTTCTCGGCGACCGGGTGCTCGGGATCTGCGACACCCCGTCGGGACTGGGGCGCCGGGTCGCCGGGCTGCTCGGGCTGGACCACACCCGGATCCAGATGGACTACATCGGACTCAACCACCTGGGCTGGATGCGACGGGTGCTGTACGACGGCCGGGACGTGCTCCCCGGGCTGCTGGCCTCCGACGAGCAGCTTCCACGGTTGGAGGAGGGCCAGGTGTTCGGCCCGGACTGGATCCGGGCGCTCGGGTCGGTGCCGAATGAGTACCTCTACTACTACTACTTCAATCGGGACGCCGTCCGAACGATCATCGACTCCGGCACCACCCGAGGTGACTACCTGGCCCGCAGCCAGCAGGAGTTCTACCAGCAGGTCCTGGCGGCCGGCGACGGCGCCGCCCAGCTGTGGCGGAAGACGATCGCCCGGCGGAGCGCCTCCTACATGGCCGAGGCCAAGGGTGGCACCCAGGACGAGCCGGCCGGCGAACGGGACGTGGAGACCGATCCCGCGCACCAGGGCTATGCCGGGGTGGCCCTGGGCGTGATGGCCGCCATCAGCCGCAACGATCGGGCGACGATGATCTTGAACGTACGCAACGGCAGCACGATCGCCGGGCTACCGGGTGACGCCGTGGTCGAGGTCCCGACCGTCGTCGACGCGAACGGTGTGCACCCGCTGAGCACCGCCGCACCCGACCTGCACCAGATCGGCCTGATGTCCCAGGTGAAGGACGTCGAGCGGCACATCATCGCCGCCGCCCTCACCGGCTCGAAGGCGGAGGCGGTGACGGGATTCGCGCTGCACCCGCTGGTCGACAGCGTCACCGTGGCTCGGCAGCTGGTGGACGGCTATCTGGCGAGGATCCCCGAGATGGCGGCGGTGCTGACCAGGTGACTGGCCCCGACTCGGGAGAGAGTGCGATGATCCGGCCCAGGAGGTCCACCGATGTTGATCACCGACGCGCGGGTCGTCGTCAGCTCGCCCGGCCGCAACTACGTGACTCTGGTCATCGAGACCGAAGACGGCGTCACCGGGGTGGGCGACGCCACGCTCAACGGTCGCGAGCTGGCCGTCGCCTCCTATCTCCGTGACCACGTCTGCCCGCTGCTGATCGGTCGAGATGCCCGGCGGATCACCGACACGTGGTCCTACCTGTACAAGGGGGCCTACTGGCGGCGCGGTCCGGTCACCATGACCGCCATCGCCGCGGTGGATGTGGCCCTGTGGGACATCAAGGGCAAGCTGGCTGGGCTGCCGGTCTACGAGCTGCTGGGCGGCGCGGCCCGCGATGGGGTGCTGGTCTACTGCCACGCCAGCGGCTCCACCCTGGATGAGCTTGCCGCGGACTTCCAGCGACACCTCGACCTGGGGTATCTCGCCATCCGGGCGCAGGCGTCGGTTCCGGGCCTGGAGAAGACGTACGGGATCGCGCCCACTGATGGGCAGATCTACGAGCCGGCCAGCGGCAACGTACCGCAGGAGGACATCTGGGAGTCCAGCTACTACTTGGACTTCGCGCCGCAGATGATGGCCCAGCTGCGGGCCGAGTTCGGCTTCGGTGTGCACCTGCTGCACGATGCCCACCACCGGCTGAGCCCGATCGAAGCAGGTCGGCTCGGGGCGGCGCTGGAGCCGTACCGGATGTTCTGGCTCGAGGACCCGACGCCGGCGGAGGATCAGTCGGCGTTTCGGCTGATCCGCCAACACACCACCACCCCGATCGCGGTGGGCGAGGTGTTCAACAGCATCTGGGACTGCCAGCAGCTGATCACCGAGCGACTGATCGACTACATCCGCACCTCGGTGTCGCACGCCGGTGGCATCACCCACCTGCAACGGATCTTCGCCCTCGCCGACCTGTACGGGGTGCGCACCGGATCGCACGGCCCGGGCGATCTGTCACCGATCGCGCACGCCGCCGCCCTGCACGTCGACCTGGCCGTTCCCAACTTCGGCATCCAGGAGTACATGGGACACCGCGCCGAGGCGGCCGAGGTGTTCTCGGTCTCCTACGCGTTCGACGACGGCTACATGCATCCCGGCGACGCCCCCGGACTGGGCGTCACCTTCGACGAGCAGGCCGCAGCGCGCTATCCGTACGCCCCGAAGTACCTGCCGATCAACCGTCGGCGGGACGGCTCCGTCCACGACTGGTGACCACCGCGTCTGACAGGCAGCTGGGTTCTACGGTTGAATCACTGTCGTGAGCTGCGTCCCCTCTCCCGTCCTGATCATCGTCTGCGGACTGCCGGGGGCGGGCAAGACCACCATGGCCTCGAGCCAGGCCGCCGAGCGCAACGCCATCCGGCTGTGCGCCGACGACTGGCTCGAAGCGCTCGACATCAGCCTCTGGGACGAGCAGCTCCGCGACCGGGTCGAGCGACTGCAGTGGGACCTGGCCCTGGATCTGCTCCGGCTCGGCAACGTCGTGGTCGTCGAGTGGGGCAGCTGGGGTCGTGGCGAACGGGAGCTACTGCGTACCCAGGCGCGGCTGCTCGGCGCTCGGGTGGAGCTGATCTTCTTGGATCCCCCGCTGGAGGAGCTCTGGCGGCGGATCGAGCGCCGCGGACAGGAGGATCCGCCGATCTCCCGGGCGGACCTGGCCGAGTGGGACAAGACCATCCAGCGGCCGGACGAAGCCGAGCTGGCCGACTACGACAGCTCGTTGGTGATCGACGGCTGATCATCGTCGCGCTGATCCTCGGCGCGCTGATCATCGGCACGCATGGAGAAGTCGTACTCGTACGGAAGCTGCTCGGTCGCTGCGGCCGCCTGCCCGACGAGGAGCGCGCGGTAGTCCCGCCAGAGCCGGCCCAGCTGCCCGGCCCCTTCGCGCAGCTGAGGGAGCTCCAGACCCGGCTCGAGGATCTCGGCTGCCCGGTCCACGTCCTTGACGGCGACGGCAGCCAGCGCCTCACACCAGGCGATCCGGGGCTCGCGTCGCTGCGCGTGCGGCAGGGTGTCGATCTCGGCCAACACGATCGACCACCGCTCCAGGGTGATCAACAGCTCCAGCTGCTCGATGATCACCGACAGCAGCGTCGGATCCAGGCTCCGCGCCTCCCGGTATGCCGACAACGCCCGCTCATGATCATCGAGGGCGAACGCGACCGCCACGTTGCGCCAGCCGATCGCCGACGACCGGCCCCGGAGCGACTGCTCCCACGCGTCCACGGCCCCGAGTCGATCACCGGCGGCCCAGCGGGCGACCCCACGCTGCAGGTCGGCGTACGGACCGTCGACGTGCTCCAACAGCCTTCGCCAGCCCGGTGCCGTCTGGTAGCTGCCGGGCGGCTGGCCGTCCCACGGCACTGGGCGACCGTCGAGCAGGTCCAGCCACGGCTGCTGCTCGGGTCCCAGGTCGTCGCTCTCGAACGGGCTACCGCCGAGGTCGGGCCAGGATTTCCCCGTGGCGAGACGTCGTCGGATCTCCAGCGCTCCCCACCCGGAGGCCCGTTGGAGCCGCTCGGTGATCGGCTGGTCCCGGACGGCCAGCCCGGTGTCGACCTGCCGGTCGAACCGGGGCGCTCGGCCGGCGAGCTCGGTGGTCACCGCGCTGATGGCGGCGTGCCAGGGCCCGTGCGCCTCCCGGGGGTCCAGCTGGAGCGGTCCGTACGTCTCCAGCCAGCTCCAGCGTTCGCCGGCCGGCAGCGGCAGGTGCTCCAGCTGCGTCCGGGCCAGGCCGGCCTGGATCTCTGCGTACTCCCCGCCCCGCGGTGACAGCCACTGCTGCCAGTGCCGGCCGCCCGGTCCGGTTCCCCAGACGAACAGCTTGCGACCTCGCAGCCGCGCCGAGGACGACTGGACCAGGCCGTACCCGTCCGCATCGACGGCCGCGATCCACGGGCGCTGCTGCTGCTCGAGGTCGAAGAAGTAGTCGACCGCGTGCGAGGACCGGGCCGGGTAGCTGCGGTCCACCCCCTCGTCGACCGGCATCGGGACCCGGCGCAGCGTCCGGCTGTAGTCGAACCGGTACGCAGCGTCCGCCGGGGCGAGCACCCGTCCGCCAGGAGTCTGGGGAACGGCGATGTTGGACCACCAGTAGACCGGCACGTCGTACGCGTGGACGTTGCTGACGGTGATCATGACCGCGAGCTGGTCGGTCGTCTCCGGCAGCCAGGCGTCGATCTGCACGACCAGCTCGCGCAGCCGCTCGAACTCCCACAGCCGCAGCCCCGGCGAACCGTCCGGCAGGGTGATCCGGGCGGCGTGCAGCGGCTCGCAGGTGAGCGGGTGGTGGCCGGTGGTGCCGAGGTTCCACTCGACGCCGCCGGCGAACCAGGCGTCTCGCAGCGCGAGGTTGCCCGGCTGCAGCGCCTGGTTGGCGTACAGCAGCTCGCGACCGGTGGCCAGGTCGACCAGGGACCACAGCCGTCCGCCCCAGCCGAGCAGGAACGTCGCCCGCAGCCGGGCATTGGCCAGGACGGCCACCCGGTGGTCGGTGTCGGTCAGCTCACGGCTGTAGTGGGACTGCGGAAGATACGGCAGCACAGACCGCACGCGCCCGTACGCCAGGTTCGTCGCCATCTCGGCGTCGATGCCGTCGGCGCCGACGGCGGTGTGCAGATCGCCGACACTGCGGAGCGGGGGCAGCGGATCGGCCGTCACCGCGGCGCTCGGCAGCGTGAGGGTCGTCAGGTCGAGGGTGGACACGAGGTCAGGTGTAGCAGCCGCGGTTTGAGAGGATCGCGGGAAGCAGTCGGCACCGGAAGGCACGATGGCCCAGCAGAAGAAGCAGAACCGTCCCAAGCAGCCGCAGGACCCGTACGCCCAGCAGAGCAAGCAGCTCACCTCGGCGGTGCAGCGACTCCGAGGCTGGGTCGGATCCGATCCGTCCCGGACCCGGGAGCTGGCTGACGCGCTGGTCCGGCTGACCGAGCACCGGCTGCTGGGTCACGCCTACACCGTCGCGGCCCCCGAAGCGCAGGAGTCGGTCAAGCTGGCGGCGCAGCTGCTGACGGCGCACGGACCGATCGGGCCGTACACGTCGGTCGACGATGCTGCTCGCTATCTGACGGCGGTCGTGCACCTCGGGGTCATCCAGGGCGCGGCCGGTCTGCCCGTGGCCGGGGCGGAGACGGTGGGGTCGCTGACCGAGCTCCGCGAACAGCTGGGCTCGCTGCCGTTGGTCGAGGCCCTCGGTCCCGCCACGGTGATCTGGGCCCTGACGTCGACGGCCCGCGGCGCGTTGGCGGCCGGGGACCTGGCGGGCGCCAACGCGCACGCGGACGCTGCCCTGCAGCGCCTGGCCTCCTCCGACCTGCGGTCGCATCCCGAGGCCGCTTACGTGGTCGTGGACACCCACCGGTTGGTGTCGGACGCGCGGTGGGCGGCCGGGCTCGCCGATGGGGCGCTGGTTCACCTGCACCTGGCGCGGGAGGCGTACGACCGGACGGTCGAGGGGCGGCTGTCGCGGGCGGGGCAGCTGGCGCCGGCGCTGGTGCAGCGGCTGTCCGAGCCGCTGTACGAGCTGTATCGCGATCTGGCCGATCGGCTGCTGTCCGTCGGGGAGGTCGACCTCGGTCTGGTCACCCGGCGACAGCTGATCGACCTGCTCCGCGGGCTGGCGGACCGGGACGAGGTGGCCCGCGTTCAGCTGGCCGCCTCCCTGGCTGATCTTGTTCGTGACCTGCGGGCGGTCGGGCGGGTCGAGGAAGCCGACCTGGTCGCTGAGGATCTGGACGCGGTCCCGGCCGGCGATCGCGCGGCGGCGGGAGAGCTGGCTGCCGGCCTCGCCCGCGGCGAGGGCGGGCTGCAGTGGGCGCCGCTGAGTGCGTTCGCCGCGTACGCCGGTGCACAGGCCGTAGGCGGCGAGGAGGCGACGGCGGTGGAGGCAGACGTTCAGCGGGAGCTGGCCGCGCGGCTGGCCGCCGAGCGTGAGGAGGCGCGACGGATCGAGGGCGAGCGGCTCGAGGAGGCCCGGCTGGCGGCCGAGCGACGTGCTGCGGAGCGGACAGCGGCGGACCGGTTGGCGGCGGAGAGAGCCGAGACGCAGCGGATCGAGGCCGAGCGGGTGGCGGCGGAGCAGGCCGAGGCGGCGAGACGAGAGGCGGAGCGGATCGCGGCAGAGGAGGAGGCCGAGCGGCGGGAGCGGAAACGGCGGCGCGAGGAACGGATCGAGGCTCACCGGCTGGAGCAGGAGCGCCTGGAGGTCGAACGGGCCGGGGTCGAGCGGCTGGCGATGGAGCAGCGGGAAGCCGAGCGACGCGCCGCGGACCCGGCCGAGCTCGAGCGGTTGGAGCTGGAACGGCTGCAGGCCGAGCTCGTGGAGCTGGAGCGAGCCGAAGCCGAGGCGGCAGCTTCAGATGCGGAAGTCACGGCTGCGGAAGTCACGGCTGCGAAAGCCACGGAAGCGGAAGCCGCCGAAGCGGAAGCCGCCGAGGCGGCCAGAGTCGAGGCCGAGGAGACAGCCCGGGTGGAGATCGACCGTCTGGCGGAGGAGCGGCGTGCCGCGGAGCGGGCGGCAGAGGAGCGGGCCAAGGCCGAGGCGTGGGAAACACGGCGGCGCGACGAGCAGCGACTGGAGGCTGAGCGGGCTTTGGCGGCGCAGGTCGAGGCTGAGCGGATCAAAGCTGAGCGGGCGGCAGCCGAGCGGGCGGAGGCTGAGCGGGCAGAAGCCGAGCGGGCGGAGGCTGAGCGGGCAGAGGCTGAGCGGGCAGAGGCTGAGCCGGTCGAAGCTGAGCCGGTGGAAGCCGAGCCGCAGACGGTCCGGCTTCCAGCGGACGAACCGACGGTCGAGGCGCCCGGGCCATCCGGGCCGGACGAGGTCGTTCCCGCGCCGATCGAGTCCCAGGCCGAAGCCTCCGCTCAGGTTGGTGACCAGCCGACCGAGCCGGCTCCGGCACAGCCACAGCTGGTCGAGGATGACGAGCTCGCAGTCGCGTACCAGGCATGGCAGGACGCGAAGGCCGGTGGCGACCGCAAGACCGCCCGAGGCCACAACGAGCGCCTGGTCGAGCTGCTCCGGCCGCTGGCGGAACATGATCTGGCGGCGTACGGGCCTCGACTGCTCTACGCGCTCGAGGAGCTCTCGAGCGCCCGGCTCCGCGCCGGCGAGCTGTTCGCCTCGCGAGGCCCGGCGCGGGAGGCCAAAGCACTGGCGAAGGCCCTGGGTCGCCGCTGAGCCGCGTCGGTCGGGTTCACTGCCCGAGGGTGCTTCGACCCAGCAGGTCCGGAACCACCGGCGTGACCGAGATGATCTCGGTCCGGCTGACCACCTCGTCGCGGAGCGACGCCAGCGCAGTCCGCCGTGGATCGGCCAGATAGCCGTCCATCGCGTTCTGGTCGGGCAGCTCGATCACCTGCACCTCGTAGGGATGCTGGTGGTCGCCGCCCACTCTGCGTACGCGACTGGCGACAGCACCGCCGTACTCCGGGATCAGGGCCAGCACCTCGTCCTCGTACGTCGACAGGCGCCCTTCCTGACCGTCGACAGACCACAGCAGGACGCAGAGGGTGAGAGGCATCGATCCAGCCTAGGAGGGTGGCCTCCGGGGCAGCCGCTGGTGGCGGTCTGGAGGCGCGATCCGGCGCCGAGCAGCAGACCATCGCCGCATCCGACGTCCAGGATCCGCGACCGCCGGCCGAGCACCCCGGGATCCGGGGATGGTAGGCATGTTGTGGTTCCAGTACGAGTCCCGCTCCGGCATCGGCGCCCCTCACCTCACGCTTGTCTTGGGCACCCCCTCTACCGTGGATGTCCCGGCGTCCGACCGGACGGACGCCGCGACACAGGAGCATCACATGGGAATGATGAAGAAGCTCGTCAAGGGCGCCGTTGCCGCGAAGGTCATCCAGATCGCCGCCCGAGAGCTGCAGAAGCCGGAGAACCAGGCGAAGATCCGTGAGGGTCTGAACAAGCTCGGCAAGACCACCCGGAGCCGCTGATCACGGGCAGGACTCGGTCGTTCGCGTTGACGGCAGAATATCTCGACCTGCACCTGAACCACCGGTAACAGGTCGGTCGCAGGGCCGCCTGCGGACTGGATCACGACATGTCCACCAGTTACCGTGTGACGTCCGTGACTCCTGGGACGCGAAGGATGTGGCATGACCGATCGGCGAGGGACGTGGGCGCCCCGTGAGGGCGGGCGGCGCCGACGGCTGCTCGCTGCCCTGAGCTGCGTCCTCAGCCTCGGACTCGTCGGCGCCGGCTGCGGTCAGCTGCCAGCAGACCAGGCGGCGCCGGCCCCGGACAGTCAGGTTCCCGCGAGCTCGTCTCCCTCGCCGACAGATGCTCCGAGCTCCGCCGAGCCGACGCCGACGACGACCCCGACAACCGCCGCGTCGACCAAGCCGACCCCGAAGCCGAGCCCCACCGAGACGAAGGTCCCGGCGATGCTGGAGAAGGGCGACAAGGGCACCAAGGTCCGCGAGCTCCAGCACCGGCTGCGGCAGCTCGACTGGTTCTCGGGCAACATCACCGGCTCGTACGGCACCTCGACGGTCACGGGTGTCAAGGGGTTCCAGG
>DASQLI010000155.1:0-2250 GCA_035630075.1 Microlunatus sp. | reverse complement strand
TAGGGTGACCTCCGACGACTCGTCAGGAGGAACCACCGTGGCCCGGCAGCCGGACGGCGCACGCACCTCCGAGGTGTGGACCATCCCCAACATCATCAGCATGGTGAGGTTGGCCGGCGTACCGCTCTTCCTGTGGCTCGTCATTGGGCCCGAAGCAGACGTCTGGGCCCTCGTCGTCCTGATGATCTCCGGCTTCACCGACTGGCTGGACGGCTATCTCGCCCGTCGCCTCGACCAAATGTCCAAGCTGGGGGAGATCCTCGACCCGGTCGCCGACCGGCTCTACATCCTCGCCGCCGTCGTCGGCCTCCTGTATCGCGACATCATCCCGTGGTGGGTCGCGGTGCTGCTGCCCGCACGGGACCTCTTCCTCTGGTGCCTGGTCCCGTTCCTGCGCACCCGGGGCTACTCGGCGTTGCCGGTGCACTACCTCGGCAAGGCCGCCACCGCAGCCCTGCTCTACTCCTTCCCGATGCTCTTCCTCGGCGACGGCGACGGACCGATCCCCACGTTGGCGGAGGTCTTCGGTTGGGCATTCGCGATCTGGGGGATCGGCCTCTACTGGTGGGCCGGGCTGCTCTACGCCTGGCAGGTGCGCAAGCTGATGGCCGACCGCGGCCGGCGCGCACCCAGCCTCACGGACGGTTGAGATGACCCCTCCCAAGCTTCCGCCGCAGGCCACGATGGGGCTGCTCGAGTACATCAGCACCCACACCCTGGACGAGGACTACGCGTTCGTCTCCGAGCGCAAGAAGACCAGTGCAACGCCGCCGCCCGGCCCACCGAGCCGCATTGTCGGCGCCTTGGTGCTGGCGCTGTTCGCGGTCCTGGTCGTCACCGCTGCCGTGCAGACCTCGCGCAACTCCGTCAGCGCCGAGCGTGACCGCAACGAGCTGGTGGACCAGGTGAGCGCCGCCCGCAACCGGCTGGCTGCCGACCAGAACCGGCTCGCCGATCTCCGGGCCGAGTCAGCGAACCTGGAGAGTCGTGCGCTGCGCAACGACACCTCGGGGCGTGGGCTGCTGGCGAACCTCGAGCTGCTCAGGGTGAAGACCGGCACGGTCCCCGTCAGGGGCCCCGGCGTCAGGATGGTCGTCGACGACGCCCCCGGAGCCGACAGCGCCCGCAACCAGGTGCTCGACACCGACCTGCAACGACTGGTCAACGGTGTGTGGGAGGCCGGTGCCGAGGCAGTCGCGCTCAACGGCGAAAGACTGACCAACCTGAGCACGATCCGGCTCGCCGGCGGGGCGATCACGGTGAACTCCAGGTCGCTGCGGCGCCCGTACGTCGTCACCGCGATCGGCAACCCGAACACGCTGCCGGCACGTTTCGCGGAAACCACCAGCGGTCAGGCATGGTTGGACCTGCAGCGCGAGGTCGGCCTGCAGCTGAAGATCAAGCCGGAGGACTCGCTCACACTCCCGGGCTCGGAGGTCTCCCTGCGCTACGCCAACCAGGAATCAGGAGGAGCACGATGATCGCGATCATCGGGTTGATCGTCGGCGTGGCGCTCGGGCTGCTGCTGACCCCCGACGTGCCGCTCGCGATGGAGCCCTACCTGCCGATCGCGGTCGTGGCCGCCCTGGACGCCGTCTTCGGAGCCTTCCGCGCCTTCCTCGACGGGATCTTTGACGACAAGGTGTTCGTCATCTCCTTCATCAGCAACGTGCTGATCGCCGCCATGATCGTCTTCCTCGGTGACAAGCTCGGCGTCGGCGCGCAGCTGTCCACCGGTGTCGTCGTCGTCCTCGGGATCAGGATCTTCTCGAACGTGGCCGCCATCCGGCGCCACCTCTTCCACGCATGAGCACCCCGGACAGCCCCGAATCCCGACCGTCGGGACTGGAACGGCTACGGCGTTCCTTCTTCTCGCCCTCGCGCGGACAGGCGGTGGTGGCGGGGCTGGTGGCCCTGCTCGCCTTCGCCGCGGTGACCCAGGCTCGGCTGACCGGCGAGGACGACACCTATACCGGCCTACGCCAGGGAGAGCTGATCCAGGCGCTGAACGGCCTGCAGGCCGCCTCGCGCAAGGCGGAGCGCGACATCAGCGAGCTCGAGGCGACCCGCGACCGGTTGAGCAGCCGCTCCCAGCGTCGTACGACGGCACTGGCGCAGGCCCGCAAGGAGGTCCGGACCCTCGGCGTGCTCGCCGGGACGGTGCCGGCCACGGGGCCGGGCATCGAGGTCACAGTTGAGGACCCCCAGGGTGAGCTCAGCCTGAACCACCTGCTCGACGGGATCGAGGAG
>DASQLI010000154.1:0-3137 GCA_035630075.1 Microlunatus sp. | reverse complement strand
GGAGCGGAAGATCTCGCGGATCTCCGCCTGACCCAGCTGGGCCTCCTCGTAGATCGGCTTCAGCATGCCCTTCAGGGCCGCCTCGATCTCGTCGATCGCGGAGTAGATCACCGAGTAGTAGCGGATGTCCACGTTCTCGCGATCCGCCATCTCGGTGGCCTTGCCCTGCGGCCGGACGTTGAAGCCGACGATCACCGCATCCGAGGCCGCGGCCAGGCTGACGTTGGTCTCGGTGATCGCACCGACACCGCGGTCGATTACCCGCAGACTGACCTCGTCGCCGACATCGATCTTCGACAGCGCGTCCTCCAGCGCCTCGACCGAGCCGGCGCCGTCGCCCTTGAGGATGAGCCGCAGCTCCTGCGTCTCGCCCTTCTCCAGCTGCTCGAACAGCTGGTCCAAGGTCTTGCGCCGGGTGCCGGCCGCCTGGGCGGCCATCCGCAACCGAGCCCCTCGACGCTCAGCGATCTGGCGGGCCATCCGATCATCGTCGACGACGATGAAGCTGTCGCCCGCGCCGGGGACCGCGGTCAGACCGAGGACCTGGACCGGGAACGACGGCGGAGCCTCGGCCACGTTGTTGCCGTGGTCGTCGAGCAACGCCCGCACCCGGCCGTAGCCGGTGCCGGCGACGATCGAGTCCCCGACGTGCAGCGTCCCGCGCTGGACCAGAACGGTGGCGACGGCACCACGACCCTTGTCCAGGTGCGCCTCGATGGCCACGCCCTGACCGTCCATCTCGGGGTTGGCCCGCAGATCGAGCGCGGCGTCGGCCGTCAGGATGACTGCCTCGAGCAGCTCGTCGATGCCCTGACCGGTGACCGCGGAGACGTCGACGAACATCGTGTCGCCGCCGTACTCCTCCGGCACCAGGCCGTACTCGGTGAGCTGACCGCGCACCTTGGTCGGATCCGCACCCTCGCGGTCGATCTTGTTGACCGCGACCACGACCGGAACCTCGGCCGCCAGGGCGTGGTTGAGCGCCTCGATGGTCTGCGGCATCACACCGTCGTCGGCCGCCACCACCAGCACGGCGATGTCGGTCGACTTCGCACCACGGGCACGCATGGCGGTGAACGCCTCGTGACCCGGGGTGTCGATGAAGGTGATCTGACGCTCTTCGTCGTCGACCTCCGTGGCCACCTGGTAGGCGCCGATGGCCTGGGTGATGCCACCCGCCTCGCCGGCGACGACGTTGGTCTTGCGGATCGCGTCGAGCAGCTTCGTCTTGCCGTGGTCGACGTGACCCATCACGGTGACCACCGGCGGACGCGGTGCGAGATCGTCCTCGCCGCCCTCGTTCTCACCGAACTCGATGTCGAAGCTCTCCAGCAGCTCGCGGTCCTCGTCCTCGGGCGAGACCACCTCGATGACGTAGTTGAGCTCGCCGGCGAGCACCTGCAGCGTGTCCTCGGACACGGTCTGGGTGGCGGTCACCATCTCGCCCAGGTTGAACAGCACCTGGACCAGCGACGACACGTCGACGTTGATCTTCTCGGACAGGTCGGTCAGCGAGGCGCCACGGGCCAGCCGGATGGTCTGCCCGTCGCCCTGCCGGACGCGGACACCACCGATCTCCGGTGCCTGCATCTGGTCGAACTCTTGACGACGCTGACGCTTCGACTTGCGTCCCCGACGCACCGGCCCACCGGCGCGACCGAACGCGCCCTGGGTGCCGCCACGGCCACCACGGCCGCCGCGACCGGCGGGAGGACCGCCGGGACCGCCGCCACCGGGACGACCCGGCGCGCCACCACGACCACGGCCGCCGGGCGCACCCGGCCGACCGCCGCCGCGGGTCGGAGCACCGAGCTGGCCCGAGCTCTGCTTGGGCATCATCGCCGGGTTGGGGCGCGGCATGCCGGGCACACCGCCGCCACCGGGACGAGGGCCGCCGGGGCCACCCGGACCACCGGGGCCGCGGCCCGCCGGAGGACGAGGACCACCAGGTCGGCTCGGGTCGCTCGGCCGGGCCGGGCGGGACTGGCCCATGCCCTGCGACGGTGCGAACGGGTTGTTGCCGGGCCGCGGAGTGCCGCTGGAGCGACGCGGACCGGGGGTGCCACCCGGCAGACCGCCGGTGCCACCCGGCCGCGGCCGGGGACCCGGCTGCGCCTGCCCCGGGGTCCCCGGAGCAGTCGGTCGGGACGGCCCGTCCGTACGCCGAGGCTGGTCGGACCGCGCAGCCTGCTCACCCGGAGCCGGAGTGCTGGGTCGGGCGCTCTGGGCCTGACCGGGCACCGGACCGCGCTGCTCGGGGCGAGCCGGCGAGCTCGGCTGACCGTTCGTCGGGGCGCTCGGGGAGTCGGTGGCCTGACCGTCGGACTTGGCGGCCGGACGGGCCGGCTGGCCAGGTGCCCGCGGCACGGCGGTCGGTCCGGAGCGTGTGCTCGGGGCAGCAGGCGCAGCACCGGCGGTGGCCGGCGCTGAGGCCGCGCCGGTGGACGGGACGTCACCGGTGTGAGTCTCGGTCGGCGTCGCCCCAGGCAGTGCTTGGCCGGCACCGCCACCTGCACGAGTGGAGGGGGCATCGCCACTGCGGGTCTGGGTCGGCCCCCCGGGCTGCTTGGTCGTCGGCGCACTCGGCGTCGGGCCGGGGCGGGATGGGGACGGCGCCGCCGAACGGGCTTGTGCTCCCACGGGTGCCGGCTTCTTGCCGGCTGTGTCACCGCCGGCGAGCTTCTCCCTCAGCCGACGAACGACCGGGGCTTCGAGGGTGGAGGAGGCCGATCGTACGAACTCCCCCATGTCCTTCGCCTCAGCGAGGACGGTCTTGCTTTCGACTCCGAGCTCTTTCGCAAGCTCGTAGACACGGACCTTGGCCACTGCTCTCCTTGTTGCGGTCCGGTCGAGGAGTCGCCGGACCAGTTAGTTGTCGTTCATGCTCACTGAGGGGTTCTCATCGAGTGGTCATGAGCGCAAGCCCACTTTCTGGTTTCGGCGCAGGCCGGAAGTCCGACCAGCGCTGTGCACGGAACACCAGCCCCGGAGATGGGGCCGGTCCAATCGACAATCCTATGCCACCCTCACCCGATAACGCGAAGTCAGCCGCGGCCAGACTTCGGTGATGGGTCGAGAAGTGGCTGGACGACTGCCCGAAGTGCCGCCGGGTCACCCGGCTGACCCTGGACTCGCAA
>DASQLI010000153.1:0-79437 GCA_035630075.1 Microlunatus sp. | reverse complement strand
TTCCTGCTGCACTCCAACATCCGGTTCAAGGGCGCCTACCGGGTGGCGTACTTCGTCCCCAACGTGACGTCGATGGTGGCGATGACCATCGTGTTCGGCTCGGTGTTCTCCGACAGCTTCGGGCTGGTCAACTCGGCCCTGACTGCGCTCGGTGCCGAGCCGGTCGCCTGGCTGTCGAGCAGCCTCGGAATCAAGGTCACCATCTCGGTGATGGTGATCTGGCGGTTCACCGGCTACAACGCGATCATCTACCTCGCCGGTCTGCAGTCGATCCCGACCGAGCTCTACGACGCCGCGCGCGTCGACGGGGCCAGCAGCTGGCGGATCTTCACCTCCATCACCATCCCGCTGCTGCGGCCGGTGATCTTGTTCACGGTGATCACCTCGACGATCGGCGGGCTGAGCCTGTTCACGGAGCCGCAGGTGCTGCTCGGCAACAGCGGCGGCACCGACGAGGCGGGCATGACGATCGTGCTCTACCAGTACAACCAGGCGTTCACCCAGTTCGACTTCGGCTACGCGTCGGCCATCGCCTGGGCGCTGTTCATCCTGGCGGCAGTGTTCGCCGCGATCAACTGGCGGCTGCTGCGCGAACGCGAAACAGTCCCTGAACGGGGCATAGCACAGAAGGAGGCGACGCGATGACCACGGCGACCCTGAACGATCCGGGCAAGGCGACCGGTCGCCGGGAGCGGCACCCGGGCCAGGCCAAGAACCTGGTGACCCGGATCGTGACCCACCTGTGCATCCTGGTCGGCGTCCTGCTGTCGATCTTCCCGTTCTACTGGATGCTGGCGATGTCGACCAACACCACCGCTGACATCTTCGCCTCCCCCCCGAAGCTGACCTTCGGTCCGCACTTCGCCGAGAACGTCCAGAACGTGCTCGCGAACATCGACCTGGTGGGCGCCTTCGTCAACACGTTGATCGTGGCCGGCGTGTTGGCTCTCTTGGTGATGCTGTTCGACTCACTGGCGGCGTTCGCCTTCGCGAAGTACGACTTCCCCGGCAAGAACGTGCTGTTCCTGATCCTGCTCGCGACGTTCCTGGTGCCGGGCAGCCTCTCTCTGGTGCCGAGCTTCGTGCTGATGTCGGCCTTCGGCTGGGTCGGCGACCTGCGGGCGCTGATCATCCCCGGCGCGGCCAACGCCTTCGGGATCTTCCTGCTCCGCCAGTTCGCCTCTGCCTCGATCCCCGACTCGCTGATCGAGTCGGCCCGGATGGACGGCGCGGGGTTCTTCCGTACCTGGTGGTCGGTGGGCGTGCCGATGCTGCGCGGGGGACTGGCGTTCCTCGGCATCTTCACCTTCATCGCCGCCTGGAACGACTACGTCTGGCCGCTGATCGTGCTGGTCGACCCGCAGAAGCAGACGCTGCAAACCGCGCTGGCCACCCTGAACTCGGTGTACGCCACCGACTACGGGATGATCATGGCCGGTGCCGTGATCGCCGTGCTGCCGTTGATCGGCGTCTTCATCATCGGCTCCCGGCACTTCATCGCCAACATCGCGGCGGGAGCGCTGAAGGGCTGACCAAGCACCGCGTTGTCAGATCCTGCGGTGGCTCCGACGACCACGCGATCTGACAGGTCGGGTCCTCAGGGTCGGGTGTAGCTGATCAGGTCGTCCAGCGAGCCGTCGCCGAGCGGCTCACTGGCCGGCTGGATCCCGTTCTGCCGATAGCCGGCGGCCGAGGCCACCTGGCGGGACGCGGCATTGCCCGCGGCGCAGCGGATGATCACCGATTCCGCCAGGTCCTCGTCGTGGACGTGGTCGGTGATCACCCGCACGGCCTCGGCGACCAGACCCTGGCCTCGCGCGGCCGGATGCGCCCAGTAGCCGATCTCCAGTCGACGGGCGTAGCCGCCGAATCCCGTCAGGCTGACCGAGCCGAGGCATCTGTCGCCGTCGCTGGTCAGGCACCAGGTCAACCCGGTCCGCTGGGCGGTCTGCTCGCGCAGATCCTCCAGGTACGCGCGGGCGTGCTCGATCGCGTACGGGCGCGGCAGCGAGGCCAGCCAGTGCTGGGTCTCCGGATCGCAGCACGCCTCCACGACCCGGTCGAGATCGGACTCGGTGAACGGTCGGAGCACGACCCGCGGTCCCGACAGCCGCGGTGGTGACGACCACGACAGATCCGCCCGCGGATCGTCGGCCGTGATCGTGGCCAGCCAACCGTCGAGCAGCTCGTCGCGATGGTTCAGCAAGGACCGTACGGTCCCGTCGAACCGGAACCCCGCCGCCGCCGCGGTCCAGCGTGACCCCCAGTTGCCCACCACGGCTCGCCAGCGGAGCACTCGGAAGCCCAACGTGTCGAAACCGTGATCACGGACCAACCGCAGCGCTGCGGCCATCGCCCTGCGGCCGCGGGCGGCCGGGTGCAGACCGAAGGCGACCTCCCCGATGCCGGAGCCGTGGTCGGAGACCGAGATCGACCCACCGAAGGACTGCCCCGGGTGCCCGGCCATCGGGAGCAGCTCGACCGCCCAGTGCCAGCTCTGGCCGGCGTCCCACTCGCGGCGGATGCCGTCCACAAAGGCGCGCGCCTCGTCGGCGCCGTAGCCGCCCTCGGGTGTCGGCACCGTGGTCCAGCGGATGGTCGCCGGATCCCGGCACTGTTCGATGATCGCCGGCAGGTCAGCCTCGGAGTGCGCCCGCAGCACCACCCCCGCCTCCGCGTCGTCGAGGACGGGCACCGCGTCGGGAAACATGGGGCCATCCAACCGGAGAACGTCGGCGGCTTCACTACGATTACCGAGGTGACCGCTGTCTGCGCGACTCTCCGATGAGCTCCGACGTCGTCGTCAGCGCCCTCGTCGTCCTCGTCCTGATCTGTCTCGGCGGCGTCTTCGCGGCCGCCGAGATGGCGCTGGTCTCGCTCCGCGCCAGCCAGGTCAAGCAGCTCGCCCACCGGGGGTCGCGAGGCCGTACCGTCGCCCGGCTGAACGAGAGCCCGAACCGGTTCCTCTCCGCCGTCCAGATCGGGGTGACCCTGGCCGGCTTCCTGTCGGCCGCCGTGGGTGGCAAAGCACTCAGCGACCCGCTCAGCGCGTGGCTGCAGGGTCTGCTTCCCAGCCTGCCGAACACGGTGGCCGACAACATCGCCCTGGTGGTCGTCACCGCGATCATCTCCTACGTCTCCATCGTGCTCGGCGAGCTGACCGCCAAACGCCTGGCCCTGCAACGCTCCGAAGCGTTCGCCCTGGCGCTCGCTCCGCTGGTCGACTTCATCGCCAAGCTGGCTCGGCCGGTGATCTGGCTGCTCGGGGTCTCCACCGACGCGGTCGTCCGCGTCCTGGGTGGCGATCCGACAGCCGGCCGGGAAGAAGTCACCGACGAGGAGATCCGCGCCATGGTCAGCGGCTCGTCCACGTTGGGGGACGAGGAGCGGCAGATCGTGGACGACGTGTTTGACGCCGGCTCCCGCGGTCTGCGGGAGGTGATGCTGCCGCGGACCGAGGTCGACTTCCTGCCGGGCGACATGCCGGCGTACAGAGCGGTCCGCGAGGTGCTGCAGGCCCCGCACTCGCGCTATCCGGTGATGGGTGACTCGGCCGACGACATCATCGGCTTCGTCCACGTCCGTGATCTGCTCGATCCCGAGGTCAGCAACCGGTCGACGCCGGTGTCCGACCTGGTCCGCCCGGTGGTCAGCCTGCCGGACACCGTCCGGGTGCTGCGGGCGCTGTCCGATCTGCGGCGAGCGAGCACGCACCTGGCGATCGTGCTCGACGAATACGGCGGCACCGCCGGCATCGTCACCATGGAGGACCTGGTCGAAGAGCTCGTCGGCGACATCACCGACGAGTACGACGTGGTGGTCGAGCAGGAACCACCGAGGCAGCGCGGCAACCTCGAGGTGGACGGTCTCAGCACTCTGGACGAGTTCGCCGAACTGACCGGCTACACGCTCGCGGAGGGACCGTACGACACGGTCGCAGGGTTCTTCATGGCGGCCCGCGGCCAGCTTCCCTCGCTGAACGCGACCGCGGAGGTCGAGGCGACCAGGCCCGGGGATGACGCCTACGAGCCCGTCCGGCTGGAGCTGAAGGTGGTCGAGCTCGATGGGCGGCGCGCCGCCCGCTTGGAGGTCAAGCCGGTGCCGACCGAGCCGGTCGGCGAGCCGTCCTCCGGCGTCGGCGAGGCAACGCCGGCTGACCAGAAACCGGTCTGAGCCGAGACGGCCCGCGTGGAAGAATGACTGCCATGTCTTCCGTCGCCCACCGACCCCGCGTGCTCTCTCTGGCCCAGTCGACCTCCGACTCGTTGCACCTGGGCAACTACCTGGGAGCGCTGCGGCAGTGGGTGCCGATGCAGGAGGACTTCGAGGCGTTCTACGGCGTCGCCGACCTGCATGCGCTGACGGTCGACCAGGACCCGGCCGAGCGTCGCGAGCAGTCTCTGATCTGCGCGGCGCAGCTGCTCGCCGCCGGGATCGACCCGACGAAGTCCGTCGTGTTCCTGCAGTCGCACGTGCCCGAACACACCCAGCTGACCTGGGTGCTGAGCTGCCTGACCGGCTTCGGTCAGGCCAGCCGGATGACGCAGTTCAAGGACAAGGCGGCCAAGGCCGGTGCCGATGCGGCGAACGTCGGCCTGTTCACGTACCCGATCCTGATGGCCGCCGACATCCTGCTCTACCAGGCCGACAAGGTGCCGGTGGGTGAGGACCAGCGGCAGCACCTGGAGCTGACCCGGGACCTGGCGGTGCGCTTCAACGCCCGTTACGGCGAGACGTTCACCGTGCCGGAACCGCACATCCTCCGCTCGGTCGGCAAGATCCAGGATCTGGCCGACCCGACGAGCAAGATGAGCAAGTCGGCGATCTCGCCGGCGGGCCTGGTCAACCTGCTGGACGAGCCGAGGGCGAACGTCAAGAAGATCAAGTCCGCGGTCACCGACTCGGAGCGCTCCATCGCCTTCGACCCGGAGAACAAGCCCGGGGTGTCCAACCTGCTGACCATCCTGAGCGCCTTGTCCGAGACCCCGGTCGAGCAGCTGGTCGCCGACTTCTCCGGGTCTGGATACGGGGACCTGAAGGGCGCGGTGGCCGACGCCGTCACCGCCTTCGCGGCACCGTACCGAGAGCGGACCCTGCAGCTGCTCGCCGAGCGCAGCGAGCTGGAGGCGGTTCTGGCCGGCGGAGCCGAGCGCGCTCGCGACGTGGCCTCGAAGACGGTGACCGACGTGTACGCCAAGGTCGGCCTGCTGCCCGCCCGCTAGCGACTCTCGACTCAGCGGAACAGGCAGAACGGGTGACCGCTGGGATCGAACAGCACCCGGACGTCCTCCTGGGGTTGGACGTCGGCCAGGACCGCGCCCTGAGAGACGGCCCACTCCATGGCGGCGGGGAGGTCCTGCACCCAGATGTCGAGATGCTGAGTCGCGTTCTGGCCCCCGTCGGCCGACGGCCAGGTCGGGCGCTGGAAGCGTCGCTCGCCCTCGAAGTTGAGGGTCGGGCCGGGCTCGCCTGACGGTGGCTTCAGCTGCGCCCATCCCGGACCCAGGTCAGGGTCGGGTGGGTCGTCACCGGTCACCCGCCACCCGAGCAGGTCACGGTAGAACTGAGCGAGACCGTGCGGGTCGTCGGTGCCGATGGTGATCGAGGTGACCTGGAGCTGGGGTCGGTCCATGAACCTGTTCTACAACTCGGCGTACGGCACATCGATCGGGGTACGGCTCACAGCTCGATGGTCGGACTCACCACCGTGTACGGGTCTCCGGCGGCATCGACGGTGTGCAGCACGAACTTGGCCAACCCTGCCGGCAGCCCGTCGAGGACGAAGCGCCCGTCCTCGTCCGCCTCGGTGCGCCGCGCGCCGTCGGTCAGCAGCACCTCGACCACCAGACCGGCTCCGGGCACGGCCCACCCGTCCACGCGGACGCTGCCGCCCGGCTGTGGATCGATCGTCACCAGGGTCGTCACCGACTCGGCGGCGAAGGTGACGGTCCGTACCGCCTCGGGGGCGGTCGAGGCGCTGCGCGCGCCACTGGCGGTCAGGTCGAGCTGGGTCAGCGTCGCCACCTCGGCCTGCAGTGCATCCAACGTGATCTCGAACTGGATCCGCTCGATCAGTCCCTCCGGCACGGGGTCGACCTCGGCGTACAACGCGGCCAACGCGACCAGCAGCGCCTCGTCGGCCCCATCGAGAGGTTGCCCGGCCGAGGCGAGCTCCTCGGCGTCGTCGTAGGTGTTCATCATCCCTCCCAGGTCGGGTCCGCAGCCAGGGCGACGCGGAGCTTGGCCAGACATCGCCCACGGGTGGGACCGATGCTGCCCAGCGGCATGCCCAGCGACCGAGCGATCTCGGCGTAGTCGGGTCGGTCGGCGAAGGCGATCACCCGCAGCAGCGCCTGGCAACGTTGCGGCAGCTGCTGGATGTGGATCCACAGCCGGGTCCGTACGTCGCCGGCGACCACGTCGTCCTCCACCGAGTCCTCACTCGGCAGCTGTTCCTGTCCGAACGCGGACTCGAGGTCCTCCGGCCGCACCCGGGCGGCGGACTTGGCGACCCGCCAGGCCTCCCGGCGCGCCGTCACCACCATCCACTGCAGCACGGCTTGCGGCTCGCTGATGGAGTCGGCCTTGCGGACCAGCGTCAGCCAGACGGTCTGCAGGACGTCCTCCGCCGTGGCGGTGTCCAGCCGGACGCTGCGGACGGTGTGCCAGAGGATCGGGGTGAGGATCTGGACCAGCTCGGCCATCTTGGCCTCGTCGCCGGAGCGGTAGGCCGCGAACAGCCGTCCCGACCGTGTCGCCAACCCGTCTTCCAGCTTCTCAGGCATGCCCGATCTCCGTTCCTCGGACCGGTGGGCCCGCTGGGGATGTGGCTGCTGTCGCGCGGACCGCGCCTTGGGGTTCATACCTGTTCGATGAGTGCTCAGGCGCCCGTCTGATACATCGGTGCTGCTCGGTGTCCAGGAAGGCTCAGCGTGCGAGGATCATCGGCGACCCACGCACCTCACCCCCAGCCAGTCGAAGGCACGGAGGAGCCTGACCGTGAACCCCGATCCCGACGGATCCCTGCTGCTGACCTCGGACGACGTCGAGGAGCTGCTGCGCGCGGCGGTCGACCACGGCGGCGGCAGCCTGGTGAGCTGGCAGCTCGATCACGTCGACGCCCACCCGCAGCGATCGACGACGGCCACCTACACCGCCCTGGTCGACTGGCCGTTCGGACGGCGGCACGAGCTGCTGGGCGCGAGCGTTCGCGCGGGCGGGCGAACCGAGACCGACGAGCGTGCGGTGATCTTCGCCGACGGCGTCCGCGAGGTGGCGGTCTGGCTCTATCCTCGCGACCCCGATCTGCCCGGCCTGGTGCGGGCGGCGTACCCCGAGCAGGTCGCCGCGCTGCTGCACGCGTACGAGATCACCCCCGAGCTGCTCGATGGCGACCAGGTCGAGCTGGAGATGATCGGCTACCGTCCCCGGCGACGTGCGGTGCTGCGGGCGGTCGCACCGGTTCGGGGGGTTCGCTCGATCTTCTTCATCAAGGTGCTCCGGCAGAAGCTGTTCGAGCCCACGTTGCGTCGCCATCAGCTGCTGCTGGGCGCCGGCCTGCCGGCTCCCCAGGTGGCAGCCGCGACCGACGACTTCCTACTCGTGCTGCCCCAGCTTCCTGGTCGACCGCTCGCTCAGGCCATCTTCGATCCCGAGCCGCCGTGCACCGCCGAACAGCTGGTCGGGCTGCTGGACGCGATGCCTCGGGAGGTGGCGACGCTACCGCGACGCAACCCCTGGTCGGATGCGATCGACCAGTACGCGGCGATGGTCGGCGCCGCGCTACCGACGCTCGAGCCGCGCCTGCAGTGGCTGGTCGACCAGATCCGGGGTGGGCTGGCCGATCTCGACCCGGGCAACGAACCCACCCACGGTGACTTCCACGAGGGCCAGCTGTTCGTCGCCGACGGTCGGGTGACCGGTCTCCTCGACATCGACACGGTCGGACCCGGCCGGCGTGCGGACGACCTGGCCTGCCTGGTGGCGCACCTGTCGACGGTGCAGCGGATGAGCTCGGTCCAGGCCGCCCGGGTCAGCCAGCTGGTCCGGACCTGGATGCCGGTGTTCGATGCCCGGGTCGACCCGGTCGAGCTGCGACTGCGCGCAGCCGGCGTCGTGGTGTCTTTGGCGACGGGCCCCTACCGGGGTCAGGAACCGCGCTGGGAGGCCGAGACCGACCAGATCATCGACGCCGCCGAGCGACTGGTCCGCAGCGCCGGCTGATCGTGCCGGCCGGCGGACGCCGCCGATGAGACGACGGTGAGAATGCTCTCATGGCGATGCGAGGTCGGACCGAGTCGGGAACCGCGTTCGAGCCGGTGTACGGGCCGGCCGCGCTCGCCGATTTCGACCCCGGCACAGCACTGGGGGAGCCGGGGCAGTTCCCGTACACGCGGGGGGTGTACTCCTCGATGTACACCGCTCGGCCGTGGACGATGCGGCAGTACGCCGGTTTCGGAACGGCTGCGGAGTCCAACGCGCGCTATCTGGAGCTGATCACCCAGGGCACCATGGGGTTGTCGGTCGCCTTCGACCTGCCGACCCAGATGGGGATGGACTCCGACGCCCCGCTGGCCTCGGGTGAGGTCGGCAAGGTCGGGGTGGCCATCGACTCGATCGAGGACATGCGGATCTTGTTCGCGGGCATCCCCCTGGGTGAGGTGTCGACCTCGATGACGATCAACGCGCCGGCGGCGGTGCTGCTGCTGCTCTACACCTTGGTCGCGGAGGAGCAGGGCGTCGAGCTGTCGGCGCTGACCGGCACCATCCAGAACGACATCCTCAAGGAGTACATCGCCCGGGGCACCTACATCTTTCCGCCGGCGCCGTCGTTGCGGCTGGTCAGCGACACGTTCGCCTGGTGCCGGGAGCACACCCCGCGGTGGAACACGATCTCGATCTCCGGGTACCACATGGCCGAGGCGGGGGCGACCCCGGCGCAGGAGGTCGCCTTCACCTTGGCGGACGGGATCGCGTACGTGGAGGCGGCGCTGGCGGCCGGTTTGGGGGTCGACGACTTCGCGCCTCGGCTGTCGTTCTTCTTCGTGTCCCGGACGACGCTGCTGGAGGAGGTGGCCAAGTTCCGGGCCGCCCGGCGGATCTGGGCTCGGCTGATGACCGAGCGGTTCGGGGCGCAGAACCCGAAGTCGGCGATGCTGCGCTTCCACACCCAGACCGCGGGCGTCCAGCTGACCGCGCAGCAGCCGGAGGTCAACCTGGTCCGGGTGGCGGTGCAAGCCCTGGCCGCCGTGCTCGGCGGGACGCAGTCGCTGCACACCAACTCCTTCGACGAGGCGATCGCGCTGCCCTCGCAGAAGGCCGCCCGGTTGGCGCTCCGCACCCAGCAGGTGCTCGCGTACGAGACGGACGTGACCCAGACCGTCGACCCGTTCGCCGGCTCGTACGTGGTGGAGTCGCTGACCGACGACGTGGAACAGGAGTGCCTGCGGTTGATGGAGGCGGTGGCCGAGCGGGGCGGTGCGGTGGCCGCCATCGAGCAGGGCTTCCAGAAGAACGAGATCGAGCGGTCGGCGTACGACGTGGCTCGTGGCATCGACAGCGGCGAGCGCGTCGTCGTCGGGGTGAACCGCTTCCAGCTGGCGGAGGAGGAGCCTTACGAGCCGTTGAGGGTCGATCCGGCCATCGAGGCCGCGCAGGCCGACAAGCTGGCCCGGTTGCGATCCAAGCGCGACCCTGATGAGGTGGAGCGGGCATTGGCGGCAGTGCGAGCCGCCGCCGCCGGAACCGAGAACCTCCTGGTGCCGCTGCGGGAAGCGCTGGCCGCGTCGGCCACCGTGGGCGAGGTGTGTGATGCGCTGCGAGCCGAGTGGGGGACCTATCAGCCGACGGAGCGGTTCTGAGCCGGGCGGAAGCCTCCTGTCAGATGACGGGCCGCGTGGCCGACCTTTGAAGCACATTGCTTCACTATCAGGGAGTTCAGCGGTAGACTTCACCCCGTGTCAGTCGTCTACGCCATCATCGGTGACTTGGTCGGATCGCGCCGAGCAGGTTCCCGGCCCGGCGTCCAGGCCGCGCTGCACGACGCGCTCGCGCAGGCGTCCGCCGTGGTGGCGCCGGTCGACCGCCTGGAACCGACGGTCGGGGATGAGTTCCAAGGTGTCTACGCGACCACCGGACAGGCCACGTTGGCCGCGCTGCTGGTTCGGCTGTACCTGCCCGAGCCGTTGGACGCGCGCTGCGGGATCGGGGTGGGGGAACGGGACGTCTTCGACGCCGACCGGACGCCGATGTTGCAGGACGGACCGGTGTGGTGGAGCGCGCGCGCGGCGGTCGAGGCCCTGGACGAGCCGGGGGCCCGCAATCGGCGGACCTGGTTCGACGGTGGTGGGATCGCAACGGTCGACGAGGTGGCCATCACGAACGCCTTCCTGCTGAGCCGCGACGCGCTGGTGGATCGGCTCAACGACCGGTCCCGGCGGATGCTGCGCCAGGCGCTGGCCGGGGCCTCGCAGAGGGAGATCGCGACGGCGGAGGAGATCAGCGAGTCGGCTGTCTCACAGGCGTTCGCCAAGGGTGTCAGTGCCATCCGTGATGCTCAGCAGATGCTCTTCACCGCTGCGGGCACCTCCCGGTGACCGGTATTGCTCTCTGGCTGCTGCTGATCGGCGTCGTCGACCTGGTACGTGGCGGTCGTGACGCCACCCAGCCTGCCCGGTTGGGTGCGCTCGCGGGGGTGGCGGCCCTGGGTTCGCTGCTGCTGGCGGTGCTGCTGCGGCCGATCGGTCTCGGCTGGCTGGCGTGGGTGCTGGCTGCTCTCGCGGGCGGCGGGTGGGTGCTCGGATCGGGGGTGGCAGTGGCCAGGTTCGCCGGTGGCGTGGTGCCGCGGGTGCCTGCTCGGGTGACTGCAGTGGTGGCGGCATCCGTGGCGTACGTCTCGATCGGTGTCGGCGCGGCGGCGCTGCTGCTGGCGGGTCCGGTCGCCGGCGCGGCGCCCTGGCTGACCGCGATGCTGGCCGACTCCGGACTCGCCAGCATCCCGCCGGAGCGGACGCTGGCGATCGTGGCTCTGCTGGTCGTCCAGATCTCCACCGTCAACGTCCTGGTGCGGCTGCTGCTCGACCTGGTCGGGGTGCCGGCCAGCGACAACGAGAAGACGTTGCGCGGCGGTCGGGTGCTCGGTCCGATGGAGCGGCTGATGATCATCGGACTCGGTGCTGCCGGCGCCCTGATCGGTGCAGCGTTCGTCGTTGCGGCCAAGTCCATCCTGCGGTTCCCCGAGCTGCGCGTCCCACGAGCCGGCGATCCCGGCTACGGCGGTCCGAGCGATGTGACCGAGTACTTCTTGGTCGGCAGCCTCGCCAGCTGGCTGGCAGCGCTGGGATCGGTGGGCCTGATTCTGCTGACCCCAGGCTGAACGACCCCTGCGATACGGTGACGCGCGTGGTCGACACGGTGGTCGTGGGCGCAGGGGTGTCAGGGCTGACCACGGCGCGGCTGCTCGTCCAGGCGGGCCAGCGGGTGGTGGTTCTCGAGGCCCGCGACCGCATCGGCGGCCGCACCTGGACCGACCGCAGCGGCGGGTCACCGACTGATCTCGGCGCGTCGTGGATCCACGGCATCACGGACAGCCCACTGGCCGAGGCGGTCTGCGCCTTCGGCCTGCGCACCGTGGAGTTCACGGTCGGTGCCTACCAGCCGGACAGTCGCCCGATCGCCTACTACGATCCCGTCGGCCGGCGTCTCGACGACGCGGCGGCGGCCCGGTTCGCCGCCGACATCCATCACTTCGACGAGCGGCTCGCGGCCACTGTCGCTGCGTCCGTTCCGGGCAGCTCCTACCACGACGCCGTGGAGACCACACTCGCCCAGCTGGCATGGGACGCCGATCGCAGCGAGCGGGTCCGGGAGTTCATGCGGCATCGCACCGAGGAGCAGTACGGCACCTGGATCGGCGACCTCGATGCCCACGGGCTGGACGACGACGCCGTCGAGGGCGACGAGGTGGTGTTTCCCGACGGCTACGACCAGCTCGCGACCCGGCTCTCCGTCGGCCTCGACGTACGGCTCGAGCACGTCGTCCGTGCCGTGCGCTGGTCTGATCAGGGAGTCAGGATCGAGGCTGACGGGGGTGACGTCACCGCCGACCGGGCCGTGGTGACAGTGCCGGTCGGGGTCCTGAAGTCAGCCGCGTTCACGATCGAGCCACCCCTACCGGAGCCGGTGGCCGGGGCGCTGGATCGCCTGGAGATGAACGCGTTCGAGAAGATCTTCCTTCGCTTCCCGGCAATGTTCTGGGACGACGGCGTCTATGCCATCCGTCAGCAGGGACCGGCCGGTGTCTGGTGGCACTCCTGGTACGACCTCAGCGCCCTGCACGGCGAGCCAACCCTGCTCACCTTCGCCGCCGGCCCGTGCGCCGTCGAGACCCGCGGCTGGAGCGAGGGGCAGGTGGTCGAGTCCGTGCTCGCCGCGTTACGGCGGCTCTACGGAGACCACGTGCTGGAGCCGAGCCGGGTCCACATCACTCACTGGCAGGACGATCCGTACGCCCGCGGCTCGTACGCGTACATGACCGTCGGGTCCACGCCGGACGACCATGTTCTGCTGGCGACGCCCGTGGGTGGCGTCCTGCACCTGGCGGGCGAGGCGACCTGGACCGAGGACCCAGCGACCGTCACGGCCGCGCTGATGTCAGGCCACCGCGCCGCCTGCGACGTGCTCGGCCGCGAGATCTCGGTCGAGGCGATCTGGACGGGCTGACTGTCGCATGAACTTAAGGGGTGACCTTCTGTCAGCGCAACTGAAGTGTGGAGCTTGAGGCTTCGCCCGCGAGCTTCCCTGGGGATTCGGTCGGTGAAGCCCACTCCCTCAGTGCGCTGCACCCGGTCGCGGACACCACCGTGAGGGTCACAGCCCCGCCTTCTCCAGCGCCTCCTCGTAGACCTCCAGAGCATCACCCTCGGACAGCCCTTGCTCGAGCGCCGCCTCGTACGTCTTCTCCAGCTGCTCGCCGACCTGCTCGTAGCGGGCCAGCCACTTCTCCTTCTCCGCCCGCCAGTAGCCGATGATCGTGAACCGGTCGGTGGCCCAGCCGAGCTCGTGACGGACGTACTTGCGGACCGCCCGCGACTCCGCAGCCTCGCCGGCGAACCAGATGTAGCCGGGGCCCTCGGGGAGCTCCAGCTCCTGCAGCGCCGCCAGCAGTCGACTCGGACCATGGCCGTTGCCGCCCGTCACCCAGGTGTAGGTGACGTCCGCGGCACTGGTCAGCTCCTGGCGGTCGAGCTCGGCTGTCACCTCGGTCACCGCGATCGCGGACATCTCGGCCGGCAGGCTCTCCACGATGCGGCCCAGGGCAGGAAGAGCGGTCATGTCAGCCAGCAGCAGCTGCCAGCGGGCGTCGCTCGGTGGCGCGTACCAGCCCTTCGCCGGACTGAGGTAGACGACATCACCGACCCCCGCCTGGATCGCCCAGGTGGCCGCCAGGCCGCCGACGTGCCGGACGAAGTCGACCACCATCTCCGGCTTGTCGGCATCGAACCGGCGCACCGTGTAGCTGCGGATCTCCGGCTCGTCGTCGGCCGGGTAGTCCAGGGTCCCGTCCGGCTGCCGCACCGGCGCCGGAGTCTCCCGCTCACCGGGTCGGGGGAGCACCACCACCAGCCGTTCGTCCGGATCGCCACTGGTGGCGAACCGACGCAGGTCCTCACCACCGAAGACGATGCGGATCATGTTCGGGGTCAACGCCAACACTTCCCGTACGTCGGCGCGGTAGTAGTCGGAGTAGTAGCCCATTAGGCCAGCCTATCCTTTGTGTCGGCCTTCTCCGGATGACGACTGTGTGACGTCTTCACATAGCCCCTCGCAAGGAGTGACAAACTGGCGCGGTGCAGGTCCAGACGTCCGCGAGCTCCAGGCTCCAGCTGATCAGTGAGGAAACCGACCATCTGTACGAGTGGCTGGTCGCCCTGCGACGTGACATCCACGCGCACCCGGAGGTCGGCAACGAGGAGTACCGCACCACCCAGATCGTGGTCGAGACGTTGGCCACGGCGGGTCTGAGTGCAGAGGTGCTGCGCATCGGGACCGGTGCCGTCTGCGACATCCTGCCCACCGATGGCGCCTCGTCGGACGACCTGATCGGGCTGCGCGCCGACCTGGACGCGCTTCCGATCCAGGACGGCAAGAACGTCGCCTACCGCTCCCGCAACGACGGCGTCTGCCACGCCTGCGGCCACGACGTGCACACCACGGTGGTGCTCGGGGTCGGCCTCGTCCTCGCTGCGTTGCGGGAGAAGGGACAGCTGCACCGCGGTGTCCGGCTGATCTTCCAGCCGGCCGAGGAGTCCAGCCCCGGCGGCGCGGTCGACGCGATCTCGTGCGGGGTGCTGGACGGCGTCAGCGAGGTGTACGCACTGCACTGTGACCCTCGCACCGAGGTCGGCCAGGTCGCCCTCCGGGTGGGTCCGATCACCTCGGCCGTGGATCAGGTCACGGTCACCGTGACCGGCACCGGGGGCCACACCTCCCGTCCGCACCTGACCGCTGACCTGATCGGGGCGCTCGGTGCCGTGGCGACCGAGACCCAGCTGCTGCTGTCTCGACGTGTCGACCCGCGCAGCGGCGTCTCGATGATGTGGGGGCGCGTCCATGCCGGCTCGGCGCCGAACGCGATTCCGCAGGTGGGTGTCATCGAGGGCACCCTGCGGGCCCTCGACGAGAACGGGTGGCGGACGGCGCAGCGGCTCATCCCCGAGCTGATCAGCCAGATCGTGCAGCCGTTCGGTGTCGGAGTGGAGGTGTCGGTGACCGCCGGTGTGCCTCCGGCCGTCAACCACCACCTCGGCGTCGAGCGGCTCACCAAGGCGGCCCGCGCGGCTCTGGGCCCACGGACGGTGACGACCACCGAGCAGTCACTGGGTGGAGAGGACTTCGCCTGGATGCTGCGTCAGGTGCCGGGCGCGATGGCTCGACTCGGGGTTCGGCCGGCCGGCCAGACCGGCGCTCCGGACATCCACCAGCCCACCTTCGACGTGGACGAGGAGTGCATCCGGATCGGCGTGGCCACGCTCGCCGCGGTGGCCACCCGCGGAAGCGACTCCGCATCCTGAGCCGCCGCCCGGTCCGCGGCGGGGCGACGTTTTTCCCAGATCGTTACCCGGAATCGCAACAATCCCTGAACGTGCGGTTAGAGTCTGTGAGAATCATGCGCCTGGCCGACGATGCGTTCGGTTGCAGGTTCGCCAGACGACAGATTGTCTCGTTTTGTCTTGCCGAGGAGGCATGGAAGTGAAGAAGAGTTTCCTGAGCCTGGGCGCCGCCGCTGCTGCAGCGACGCTGGCCCTGGCCGGTTGCGCGCAGGCGCCGGGCACCGAGGGAGAGGGCTCGTCCGCCGCCCCGAGCGGGAACGCCAGCGGCGCGACCGGTGACTTCAAGGCCTGCATGGTCTCGGACTCCGGTGGCTTCGACGACAAGTCGTTCAACCAGACCTCGTACAAGGGCCTGACCGACGCCAAGGACCAGCTGGGCATCCAGACCGGTGAGGTCGAGTCGGCGACGACCGCCGACTTCGCCAAGAACATACAGTCGATGGTCGATGCCGACTGCAACATCATCGTCACCGTCGGCTTCCTGCTCAGCGACGACACCCTGGCTGCCGCCAAGAAGAACCCCGACATCAAGTTCGCCATCGTCGACAACAACGACCCCGAGACTTACCCGGCGGTGACCAACCTGAAGCCGCTGGTCTTCAACACCGCCCAGTCCAGCTTCATGGCCGGCTACCTCGCCGCCGGGATGAGCCAGACCGGCAAGGTCGGGACTTTCGGCGGCCTGAAGATCCCCACCGTGACGATCTTCATGGACGGGTACGCCCAGGGCGTGGCCTACTACAACCAGCAGAAGAACAAGAACGTCAGTGTCCTCGGCTGGAACGCCGCCAAGCAGGACGGCACGTTCGTCCAGTCCGACAAGCCGTTCGAGGACGTCAAGGGCGGCGGCCGCGCGGCCCAGGGCCTGGTCAGCCAGGGCGCGGACATCATCTTGCCGGTGGCCGGTCCGGCCGGTGAGGGTGCGCTGCAGACCGCCAAGGCCAGCGGTGGCAAGGTCAACGCCATCTGGGTCGACACCGACGGCTGCGTGAGCGCTCCGAACTACTGCGCCAACATCGTCTCCAGCGTCTACAAGGGCATGGACGTCGCCGTGTTCGACGCGATCAAAGCCGCCCAGGACGGCAGCTTCTCCAACGAGCCGTTCGTCGGCACGCTCGAGAACGAAGGCACCGGATTGTCGCCGTTCAACGAGTTCGACGGCAAGGTGCCGGCCGAGCTGAAGACCGAGCTCGACACGATCAAGGCCGACATCATCTCGGGCAAGATCACGATCGAGTCCAAGTCGCAGCCGTCCTCCTGACTTGCACATCGACGGAGGGAGACCCGCCAGGGTCTCCCTCCGTCGCCATTCCGGCCGTCTCCTGCAAGGATCGCCACCATGAGGAGGACTTCTCCGTGACCGCCGAACCCCAACCGTCGGGTCCGGGGCCGGCCGCCGAGCTCAGTGTCGAGGGGCTGCAGCTCCGCGGGATCACCAAGCGGTTCGGGTCCCTGGTGGCGAACGACCACATCGACCTCGACATCCGTCCGGGCGAGATCCACTGTCTGCTGGGTGAGAACGGCGCCGGCAAGTCGACCCTGATGAACGTCCTGTACGGGATGCTGCAGCCCGACGAGGGCGCGATCACCGTCGACGGTCGGCCGCACACCTCCCGCAACCCGAAGGAGGCGATGGCCGCCGGGATCGGCATGGTGCACCAGCACTTCATGCTGGTGGAGGTGTTCACGGTGGCCGAGAACCTGATCTTGGGGCGGGAGCAGGCCTCCGGTGGGGTGCTGAACATGCGCCGCGCCCGCAGCGCCGTACGCGAGCTGTCCGACCGTTATCGACTCGCGGTGGATCCCGATGCGTTGATCGAGGACCTGCCGGTCGGCGTCCAGCAGCGGGTCGAGATCTTGAAGGCGCTGGCCAACGACGCGAAGTACCTGATCTTCGACGAGCCGACCGCCGTGCTCACTCCGCAGGAGATCGACGAGCTGATCACCGTGATGCGGTCGCTGCGCGACGACGGCAAGGCCATCGTGTTCATCACCCACAAGCTCCGCGAGGTGCGGGCCATCGCCGACAAGATCACCGTGATCCGGCGAGGGAAGGTGGTCGGCACGGCCCAGCCCAGCGACTCCGAGGGTCAGCTCGCCGAGCTGATGGTCGGCCGGGCCGTCAGCCTGACGGTGCAGAAGGAGGCGCCGCTGGTCAGCGAGGCGCCGCGGCTGGTGCTCGAGGGGATATCGATAGCGAACAGCGCGGGAGCGCTGGTGGTGGAGGGCCTCGACCTCTCGGTGTCGGGCGGGGAGATCGTCTGCGTGGCGGGCGTCCAGGGCAACGGCCAGACCGAGCTGGCCGAGGCGCTGCTCGGTCTCATCCCGGTCACCTCAGGCACGGTGACCCTCGACGGCCGTCCGGTCACCAAGCACACCCCCAAGCAGAGCATCGCCGACGGCCTCGGCTTCGTGCCCGAGGACCGCAAGCACGACGGCTTCGTCGGTTCCTTCTCGGTGGCGGAGAACCTGGTCCTCAACCACTTCGACGAGCCGCCGTACGCCAAGGGGCCCGCGCTGGACCTGGCCGCCATCCGACGCAACGCCGAGGAGCGCGTCGCCGAGTTCGACATCCGCACCCAGTCCGTCGACGACCCCGTGACCTCGCTGTCCGGCGGAAACCAGCAGAAGGTGGTGCTGGCCCGCGAGCTGTCCCGGCCGCTGTCCGCGTTGATCGCCAACCAACCCACCCGCGGGGTGGACGTGGGAGCGATCGAGTTCCTGCACCGTCGGCTGGTCGACGAGCGCAACCGGGGCACCGCGGTGCTGATCATCTCCACCGAGCTGGATGAGGTGGTCTCGCTGGCGGACCGGATCGCGGTCATGTACCGCGGCCGGCTGATCGGGATCGTGCCCCCGGACACCTCGCGGGAGGTGCTCGGCCTGATGATGGCCGGCATCCCCACCGAGGAGGCGCTCGCCGCGGCATCGGTCACCACCGCCGCCGAAGAGGACGCCGGCTTCGAGCAGGAGGTGGGCCATGAGTGAGCCGAGGCGTCGTCGGCAGGTCCCGTGGACCGACGTGATCACCACGGTGGCCGCGATCGTGCTCGCGTTCGTCGTCGGGGCGATCTTGATGATCGTCTCCGACACCGAGGTGCGTTCCACCTACGCCTACTTCTTCGCCCGCCCTTCCGACGCGATCAGCGCGAGCTGGGAGAAGGTGAGCAGCGCGTACGGTGCCCTCATCTCCGGCTCGATCGGCAGCTGGCAGGCCATCAGCGAGACCACCGCCCAAGCTGCGCCGCTGATCTGCGCCGGCCTCGGCGTCGGGCTGGCCTTCCGAGCAGGCCTGTTCAACATCGGGGCCCAGGGTCAGGCGATCTGGGGCGCGATCCTCGCCGCGTACGTCGGGTTCACTCTGAACCTGCCACCGGTCATCCACCTCCTGACCGCCATCGTCGCCGGCATCATCGGCGGCGGCATCTGGGGCGGCATCGTCGGCTGGCTGAAGGCCCGGACCGGCGCGCACGAGGTGATCGTGACGATCATGATGAACTACATCGCCGCCGGGCTGCTGGCCTACTTCCTCACCACCACGGCGTTCCAACGGCCGGGCCGCACCGACCCGATCTCACCGATCATCGACTGGAACGCGACCTTCCCGCGGCTGGAGGGCAGCCAGCTGCATCTCGGCTTCGTGGTGGCGCTGGTGGCCGCGGCGGCTGTCTGGTGGATCCTGGACCGGTCCACCGTGGGCTTCGCGATCAAGGCGGTGGGTGCGAACCCGCACGCCGCCGCGACCGCCGGCATGAGTGTCGGCACCACCACGATCATCACCATGACGCTGGCCGGGGCCCTGGCCGGGCTGGCCGGGGTGCAGGCCGCGCTGGGCCCGAGCGCGTCCGGGGTGCCGGTCCCGCTGTCGGCAGGCATCGTCGGGTCGATCGGCTTCGACGCCATCACCGTCGCCCTGCTGGGTCGCTCGAAGCCGCTGGGCACGGTGCTGGCGGGGCTGTTGTTCGGCGCCCTGCACGCCGGCGGACTGGCCATGCAGAGCATCGCCCAGACCCCGTTGACCCTGACCACGGTGTTGCAGGCGCTGATCGTCCTCTTCGTGGCTGCGCCCGCGCTGGTCACCACGATCATCCCGTTCGTCAAGGCGCGGAAGGTGAAACCGGTCGGCCCTGTCACCGAGGGAGGTCTGGCATGAGCGAGAGGTTGCGCCCATGAGCAAGCCTGTGACGACGGAGCGCAAAGAACCCGGCGAGACCATCACCGAGGTTCAGTACGTCGAGTCGGCGGAGAAGCGCCGGCAGCGGCTGTCCACCGGGATCCTCATCGGCGTGGTGGGGGTGCTGCTGCTGATCTTGCTGCCGTCCACGACCGGCGTGGCCCGGTTCGCCTTGTCCGATGCCTTCGACGAGGTGCAGCTCCCGACGGTCTCGCTGCCCGGCGTCATGACCGTTCTGGTCTGCGCGCTGCTGCTGCTGGCCGCGGCGGCCGGGTTCCTGTCCGGGAAGATGGCCGGTCGGCTGCCCGCCCTGGCCGCCAGCATCGCCGGGTTGTCGTTGGTCGTCGGCTTCCTCACCTGGGCGGCCGCGGGCCGTGATCTTCCTTTCCCGGTCAGCAACCAGTTCGCCGGCACGCTGTCCCTGGCGACTCCGCTGGTGTTCGGCGCCCTCTGCGGTGTGCTCTGCGAACGCGCCGGCGTGGTCAACGTCTCCATCGAGGGACAGTTCCTGGCGGCGGCGTTCGCGGCCGCAGTGGCCGGAAGCGTCACCCAGTCGATCACGGTGGCCATGATCGCGGCCGTGCTGGCCGGGGTGGCGATGGCGGCGCTGCTGGCGTTGTTCTCGATCAACTACCTGGTGAACCAGGTGGTGCTGGGCGTCGTGCTCAACCTGCTGGCCGTCGGCGTCACTGGGTTCTTGTTCGACCAGCTCATCCAGCCGGCGTCCGCGGAGTACAACAACGCCCCGGTGCTGGAGTCGATCCCGGTCCCACTGCTGTCCGACATCCCCTTCTTCGGCACCGTGCTGTTCGACCAGAACATCCTCGCCTACCTGGCCGGGTTCGCCGTGCTGGTGGTCTGGCTGGTGCTGTTCAAGACCACCTGGGGACTGCGGATCCGCTCGGTCGGCGAGCACCCGGAGGCGGCCGACACCGTCGGCATCAGCGTCCGCGGCGTCCGTTGGTCCGCGGTGCTGGCCGGCGGCGTGCTCGGTGGGCTCGGCGGCTCGTTCTTCACCCTCGCCTCGACCGGCTCGTTCAGCAAGGAGTTCACCGTCGGCAACGGGTTCATCGCGCTGGCCGCGTTGATCATGGGTCGCTGGCACCCGGGGCTGGCGGCGTTGATGGCGCTGTTCTTCGGGTTCGTCACCCAGATGGCCTCCCAGCTGCAGACGCTGAGCACCCCGATGCCGAGCCAGTTCCTGCTGATCCTGCCGTACGTCGCGACGATCATCGCCGTCGCGGGTCTGGTGGGCCGGGTCCGGGCGCCGGCCGCTGACGGCATCCCGTACGAGAAGAGCTAGCAGTGTTGAATGGTCGCGCTCCGCGCTCCGCGGTCACGGAGCTCCGCAGATCTCGCTCGTTCGTCACGTTTCGCGCCGACGAGAAGCATGTCGGCACGAAACGCTCCTGCACTCCCGAGAGGCTCCGCCCGTGACCGGAAATGTCGATTGGGAGGGGCTACGCAAGGTCGCGCGCGCGATCACCAAGCGCGCCTACGCGCCGTACTCGAGGTTCCCGGTCGGAGCCGCGGCGATCGTGGACGACGGCCGGATCATCGTCGGCTGCAACGTCGAGAACGCCGCGTACGGCGTGACGCTGTGCGCCGAGTGCGGACTCGTGTCCGCGCTGCATGCCGGTGGCGGCGGCCGACTGGTGGCCTTCACCTGCAGCAACGCGCTCGGGGAGCGGTTGATGCCGTGTGGCCGCTGCCGGCAGCTGCTGTGGGAGCATGGCGGCGCCAGCCTGTTGATCGACACCCCGAAGGGGATCCGGCGGATGGAGGAGATACTGCCGCTGGCCTTCGGACCGGACGATCTCGAGCACGTGCGGAAGGAAGCGCGATGAGTGTCGAGCCCGACGTCCTGCGCGCCGCCCCCAAGGTGTCCTTGCATGATCATCTGGACGGCGGGCTGCGGCCGCAGACGATCATCGACCTGGCCGCCGAGATCGGGCACGAGCTGCCGGCCGATACCGCTGACGGACTGGCCGACTGGATCCACGACGCCGCCAGCTCCGGGCCGCTCGAGCGCTACCTGTCGACCTTCGTGCACACCGTCGCCGTGATGCAGAGTGTGGACAACCTCCACCGGGTCGCCCGCGAGTTCGTCGAGGACCTGGCCGCCGACGGGGTCGTCTACGGCGAGACGCGGTGGGCTCCCGAGCAGCACGTCGAGGCAGGGCTGACTCCCGCCCAGGCGGTGGAGGCGGTGCGGGACGGGCTGTCCGAAGGGATGGCAGCCGCTGCGGCTTCGGGGCACCAGATCGTGGTCCGGCAGCTGCTGACCGCCATGCGCCACAACCGCCCGTCCCGGGAGATCGCCGACCTGGCGATCACCTACCGCGACCAGGGCGTCGCCGGCTTCGACATCGCCGGCGCCGAGGCGGGCTACCCGCCCACCCGGTATCTGGACGCGTTCGACTACCTGAAGCGCAACAACGCGTTCTTCACCATCCACGCCGGCGAGGCGTTCGGGCTGCCGTCGATCTGGGAGGCCGTCCAGATCTGCGGCGCGAACCGGCTCGGCCACGGCGTCAGGATCATCGACGACATCACCCTGGGACCGGACGGCAAGCCCAAGCTGGGTGACCTGGCCGGCTACATCCGTGATCAGCGGATCCCGCTGGAGATGTGCCCCTCATCCAACGTGCACACCGGTGCCGCGGCATCCATCGCCGAGCACCCCATCGGGCTGCTGCGTCAGCTGCGTTTCCGAGTCACGGTCAACAGCGACAACCAGCTGATGAGCCGTACGAACCTCAGCAACGAGTTCGCCGAGCTCTGCGACGCGTTCGACTACACCCTGGACGACGTCCGCTGGTTCACGATCAACGCGGCCAAGAGCGCCTTCTATCCGTTCGACGTGCGGCTCGCGCTGATCGAGGACGTGATCAAACCAGGCTTCGCGGCACTGGGAGCAGTTGGGTGAGCTGGTCGAGCGGAGCGAGCGGGTGACGTGGCAGTCGCTGTTCGGCGACGCCGCCTCCATCGCCACCACGCTGATCACGCTGATCCTGTTCGTCAACATCATTCTCGCCATCATCACCATGTTCCGCGAGCGCCGCGAGCCGAGCTCGCTGTGGGCCTGGATCCTGGTGATGTTCTTCGTGCCGCTGCTCGGCTTCGGCCTCTGGGTCTTCGTCGGGCGCCGACTCAGCAAGGAGAAGATCTTCGCCAAGCTGGAGGGCTCGGGGATCGACTTCGACGAGCTGACCAACGAGCAGAACCGGGCCCTCACCTCGGGCACCCTGGTCCCGGCGAACGAGGTCGCTCGCCGCAACGTCCACGTGGTGGAGCTGTTGGTGAGCGACGACGGCGCCAGGTTGACCGAGGACAACGCGGTCGAGGTGTTCCACGACGGCCGGGAGAAGTTCGGCCGGCTGCTCGCCGACATCGCCGCCGCCACCGACCACGTACACGTCTACTACTACATCTTCCGGGCCGACCGGCTCGGCTCCCGGATCCTCGCCGCCCTCACCGAGCGGGCTCGAGCCGGCGTGGAGGTGCTGATCTTCTGGGACGCCCTGGGTGGGCGCGACGTCGGCAAGCGGGACCTGGCGCCGCTGCTGGCCGCCGGTGGCAAGGTGGCCGTCTTCTTCCAGAACCGGGTGCCGTTGATCAACCTGCGGGTGAACAACCGGACCCACCGCAAGCTCGTGGTGGTGGACGGGACGATCGGCTACATCGGCGGCTTCAACGTGGGTGACGAGTACCTGGGAGAGAAGCCCAGGTTCGGGTACTGGCGCGACACCCACCTGCGGCTCACCGGCAGCGCGGTCGCGGGCATCCAGACCCGACTGCTCACCGACTGGAACGCGGCAGCGGCTCCGGCCGACCGCGTCACCTGGCGCGATGGCTACTTCGTGGAGCCGACCGATGCGCCGGGCCGGGTCGCCTTGCAGATCGTCTCCAGCGGACCGGACTCCGACTGGGAGCGGATCAAGTTCGGCTACATCAAGATGATCGACTCGGCGCGTCGCTCGGTGTGGATCCAGTCGCCGTACTTCATGCCGGACTTCGCCGTCCTGGATGCACTCAAGATCGCCGCCCGGTCCGGGGTGGACGTCCGGCTGATGATCCCGGACAAGCCGGATCACCTGCTGGTCTACCCGGCGACCCTCAGCTACGCCGACGAGCTGGCCCAGGCGGGTGCCCGGGTGTTCATCTACCGCAACGGCTTCCTGCACGCCAAGACCGTGCTGGTGGACCACGAGATGGGATCGGTGGGCACGGCCAACATGGACTACCGCAGCTTCCGGCTGAACTTCGAGGTGAACGCGTTCTTCTTCGACGCCGATCTCGGTGACCGGCTGCGCGACATCTACCTGGACGATCTGACCCTGTGCACGCCCTTCGATCGCCGGGCAGCCTTCGGTAACCGGTACCTGTGGGCGATGAAGGAGAGCGTCTCGCGGCTGGTCAGCCCGCTGCTGTGAGCGAGAGTGCGCTTCGACAAGCTCAGCACACGGACCAGAACGTGCCCTGAGCCCTTCGGCATGCTAGGAGAACCCTGTCGAAGGGCGAGAGGTGCGCTGCGAGGAGCTCAGCAGACGTCTAGGGTCGGGACGTGGATGAGTACCTCGCGCTGAACCGGGCCATGTGGGACGAGCGCGCCCCTGCGCACGCCGCGTCCCCGGACTACGGCGTGGAGCGCTACGTCGCCGACCGGGAGCACCTGTCCGACGTGGTCCGGTTCGACCGGCCCCGCCTCGGTGACCTGGCCGGTCTGCGCGGGGCTCACCTGCAGTGTCACATCGGCACCGACACGCTGTCACTCGCCCGGTTGGGCGCCACCATGTCGGGCTTGGACTTCTCCGAGGCTTCCGTCCAGCTGGCGCGCAGCCTGGCCGAGAGCACCGGCACGCCGATCGACTACCACGTCGCCGACGTCTACGACGCGGTCGAGGTGCTCGGCGCACAGGCGTACGACTTCGTCTACACCGGCATCGGTGTGCTGTGCTGGCTGCCGGATGTGGCGCGTTGGGCACGGGTGATCGCCGGGCTGCTGAAGCCCGGTGGCCGGTTCTTCATCCGGGAGGGGCATCCGGTGCTGTGGGCGACCGACCTGGACCGGCTGGACGGCTCGCTGGTGGTCGACTTCCCCTACTTCGAGCGCACCGAGCCGACCATCTGGGACGAGCCGGGAACGTACGTGAGCACCGAGACCGAGTTCGCGAACACCCGCTCGGCGGAGTGGAACCACGGGATCGGAGAGATCCTCACCGCGGTGCTCGAGGCAGGTTTGACGATCACCGGCTTCGAGGAGCACCGCAGCGTGCCGTGGCAGGCGATGCCGGACATGGTGGCGGGCGAGGACGGCGAGTTCCGGCTGCCGGAACGGCCGGACCGGATGCCGTTGACCTACACGCTGCAAGCCGTCAAGCCCGGCTGAAACCCGGCAGGGCCCAGCGACGTGCCCCACTAGGGTGGGAGCATGAGCAGTTCACGCGTGTTGACCGCCGTCGCGTGGCCGTACGCCAACGGCCCGCGCCACATCGGTCACGTCTCCGGATTCGGTGTCCCTTCCGACGTCTTCTCCCGGTACATGCGGATGAGCGGCCATGACGTGCTGATGGTCTCCGGCACCGACGAGCACGGCACCCCGATCCTGGTCCAGGCCGAGCGCGAGGGACTCAGCAACCGGGAGACCGCGGACAAGTACAACCGGGTCATCGCCGAGGACCTGCAGGGGCTCGGGCTGTCCTACGACCTGTTCACTCGCACCACCACCCGGAACCACTACCGGGTGGTGCAGGACGTCTTCAAGGGCCTGTACGACAACGGCTACGTGGTGGCGAAGCGGGCCTTCGGGGCGGTGTCGCCGTCGACCGGCCGGACCTTGCCGGACCGCTACATCGAGGGCACCTGCCCGATCTGTGGCTACGACGGCGCCCGCGGTGACCAGTGCGACAACTGCGGCAACCAGCTCGATCCGACGGACCTGATCAATCCTCGGAGCCGGATCAACGGTGAGGCGCCGAAGTTCATCGAGACCGAGCACTTCTTCCTCGATCTGCCGGCGCTGTCCGGATCGCTCGGGAAGTGGCTGTCTGAGCGGACCGACTGGCGGCCGAACGTGCTCAAGTTCAGCCAGAACCTGTTGGAGGGTCTGAAGCCTCGGGCGATCACCCGCGACCTCGACTGGGGGGTGCCCGTGCCGGTGGACGGCTGGCGGGATCAGCCGATGAAGCGCCTGTACGTCTGGTTCGACGCGGTGATCGGCTACCTGTCGGCCTCGGTCGAGTGGGCCCGGCGGACCGGTGACCCGGAGGCTTGGCGACAGTGGTGGGAGGATCCGGAGGCCCTCGGCTACTACTTCATGGGCAAGGACAACATCGTCTTCCACACCGTCATCTGGCCGGGCATCCTGCTGGGTCACAACGGCCAGGGTGATCACGGCGGCCAGGTCGGTCCGCTCGGCGAGCTCGCGTTGCCGGACGAGATCGTCTCCAGCGAGTTCCTGACGATGAGCGGCTCGAAGTTCTCCACCTCGCGCGGCCAGGTGATCTACGTCGGTGACTTCGTCCGTGAGTTCGGGCCGGACGCGCTGCGCTACTTCATCTCCGTGGCCGGGCCGGAGAACCAGGACACCGACTTCACCTGGGACGAGTTCGTCCGTCGCAACAACTTCGAGCTGGCCAACGAGTGGGGCAACCTGGTCAACCGCTCGGTGTCGATGGCGCACAGAGGTGTCGGCGCCATCCCCGAGGCGCTGGATCTGCGCGACGTCGACCACGCCCTGCTGGGCGCGTCGAAGCAGGCCTTCGACACCGTGGGCGCGCTGCTGCGGCGGAACCGGTTCAAGCAGGCCATCGGCGAGGCGATGCGGGTCGTCGGCTCAGCCAACAAGTACATCTCCGACAACGAGCCATGGAAGCTGAAAGACGACCCGGCTCGGCGGGACACGGTGCTGCACACCGCGTTGCAGGTGGTCTCCGACGCCAACACGCTGCTGACGCCGTTTCTGCCGCACTCCGCCCAGAAGGTGCACGAAGCCCTCGGCGGTGATGGCGTATGGGCCGCGCAGCCGGAGATCCGTACCGTCTCGGAGGAGGACGGCCCGGATTACCCGGTGCTGATGGGCGACTACGCCGGCGAGCAGGCCCGCTGGGAGTCGACGCCCATCGAACCGGGCAAGCCGCTGGCCAAGCCGTCGCCGCTGTTCGCCAAGCTGGACGAGAAGCTGGGGGAGACCGGCCCGGACTTCGCCCGACTCGACTGAGCCGGCCGCCGGACGGTGGTCAGCGCGGGGTGACCTTGTAGATCGCGTCGTCGCCGCCGTTCGACGTGGTCAGGTAGAGCGAGCCGTCCGGACCCTGCTGCACCGTGCGAACCCGTCCGTAGCCCTTCAGGATGGTCTGCTGCGCGGTGATCTTGCCGGACTTGCTGACCGTGAACAGCTTCACACCCTTGCCCTTCAACATCGCCACGACCAGGCGGCCGTTCCACGACTTCCAGCGCGCGCCCGACAGGAACGTCGCGCCGCTGGTCGCGACCGTCGGGGACCCGGACCGCCACTTGGCGCGGTACGCCTTCTTGTAGCGCGACCTGTCGGACATCGAGCGCTTCTCGTTGTAGCCGGGTGTCGGTGACCAGCCGTAGTTGCGGCCCTTCAGGATCCGGTTCACCTCGTCGTCCCGGGTGGGACCGTGCTCGGCGCTCCACAGCTGGTCGTTGCTCGATCGGAACGCCAGCCCCTGGACGTTGCGGTGCCCGTACGTCCACACGTACTTCGCGTTGCCACGGCGGGAGTAGAACGGGTTGCTCTTCGGCACCGAGCCGCTGCTGCGGATCCGCAGCACCTTGCCGCCCAGAGACTGCAGGTTCTGCGGGTTGGTTCCGGTGGCTGCGTCGCCGGTGCCGATGTAGAGCATGGTCGAGGAGCGGAACCGTAGCCGGCACCCGGAGTGGCGGCCCGACGAGTTCAGCGGGATGCCCGTGAGCAGCACCTTGACCTTGACCGCCCGGGTGTCGGCGGTGAGCCGCCACTTCCACACCTGCACGTCGTCCGCTCTCCCGTTCGCCTTGGCGACGGCGATGCAGGTGTAGAAGTACTTGTTCGTCGACGCCTTGGGGTCCGCGACCAGGCCGAGCATTCCCGACTCGCCGTGCGCGTACACCTTCGGCAGCGCCATCGACACCCTTCTCGGCGCCGCGGACCCCCGCTTGGACCAGATCCCACCGGCTCGCTGGTCGAACAGCAGCAGCGAACCGACCCAGGTCACGTCCCAGGGGACCGACAGCTTGCCTGCCACCCTGGTGACAGTCAGCCTGGGTGCCGCGGCCTCCGCCGGCGGGGTCACGATCCAGCCGGTCAGCGTGACCAGGGCGGCGACGAGGGCGATCAGGCCGGTGCGAGCGACCTCGCGGGCAGGTGCGGACATGCAGACTCCAGATATTCGTGCGGCCCCGAGCCGGGATCAGCGTAGACCGTCAGCCCGGCACCTGTCCGACGGCGCACCAGGCGTGCGCCTCGAGGGTGAACGCGCCACTCGGGCTGCCCAGCAGCTCCAGACCGCGAGCGCGCACCCGAGCGCGCTGCTCGTCGTCCATCCGGTTGTACTGGGCCCCTACGGGTCCGGCGCCGCCGGTGAAGGACGACCACCAGTCGTCCGCGTCGGCGTAGTCGGCGGTCGCCGTCAGCGAGGACTCGGTCACCTCGCGCAGGCCCGCGGAGCTGAGCAGCTCGGCGAGCTGACCGCGATGGCGACCGAACAGCTCGGCCTCGCCGCTGGCCGTGCTGTCCACGCTGAAGACCGCCTGCCAGAAGCTGGTGATCAACGGCATCCGCTCGATCTCCCAGAAGCACAGTCCGACCGAGCCGCCGGGGACGGTCACCCGACGCATCTCCGCCGCAGCGCGTCCCGGGCCGGCCAGGAAACCGGCGATCAGCGACCCGAGGGTGGCGTCGAACGCGTGGTCCTGCCACGGCAGGTCCTCGGCGAAGCCCTGGCGGACCTCGACGCCGGGATGTCTTTCGCGGCAGGCGGCCACGAAGGTGGGTGAGGGGTCGATCGCCGCCACCGACTCCGCGCCCAGCCGTCGGACGAGCTCGGTGGTCAAGCCGCCGGGGCCACAGCCGACGTCCAGCGCCCGCTGTCCTGCGGCGATGCGGGCAGCATCGGCGAAGGCCACGCCCAGCGTCGGCAGATAGCGGCCCATCAACCGGTCGTACGCTTGAGCGGCGACCGCGAACAGCGGCGAGGGCGGCTGTTCGGACACGACTCTCATCTCCCCGAGGGCGCCGCGCAGCAGGGCGACGCCGCAGTCCGGACACTAGTCCCCGCCCGGGCGCCTGGCCAGGAGATCGGATAAGATCGCCGGACCTCCGGGGCCGGGAACGCGCAGCGAGCGAGGATCCATGGCACGACGCACGACGCTGGTCGGGCTCGGGCTGATCGGTGCCCTGGTGGTGAGCCTGCCGTCAGCGGCTCCGATGCGGGAAACAGCCGACACCGCCCGTTGGAGCGTGGGCGTCGAGTCCTGGGTCACCGACCTCGACACCGACCAGCGCCTGGAACGGCAGCCGGTGCAACGCTGGCAGCGGGCGGCCAGCGGCGACGATGCCATCGTGATCGACCCGGCCAGGCGCTACCAGACCATGATCGGGTTCGGGGCGTCGATGACCGACTCGTCGGCGTTCGTGCTGTCGCAGCTGCCGGCCAGCACCCGGAAGTCGATCATGACCGAGCTGTTCTCTCCGACCGAGGGGATCGGGCTGTCGATGCTGCGACAGCCGATGGCGGCCTCGGACTTCGCGGTGCAGCAGGCGTACTCCTATGACGACCAGCCGGCCGGCAAGACCGATCGCGACCTGTCCGACTTCAGCATCGCCCATGATCGCGCGTACATCCTGCCCAGGCTGCAGGAGGCGTACGCGATCAACCCGCAGATCAGCTTCATGGCCAGCCCGTGGAGCGCGCCGGGTTGGATGAAGGACACCGACTCCATGATCACCGGGTCGCTGCTGCCCACGTACCACCAGGCGTACGCGCAGTACTTCGTGCGGTTCATTCGGGCGTACGCAAAGGCGGGCATCCGCACCGACTACGTGTCGATGCAGAACGAGCCGCTGTACGAGCCCGAGGACTATCCCGGCATGGGCGTGATGCCGCCGCAGGCCGCGACGTTCCTGAGCGGACACCTCGGGCCCGCTCTGGACGAGGCCGGTCTGGACGACACGACAATCCTGGGTTACGACCACAACTGGGACGTCACCGACTACCCCGAGTACCTCTACTCCGATCGTTCTGCAGCCCGGTATGTGGCCGGCACCGCCTGGCACTGCTACGACGGCGAGGTGCCGGCCCAGTCGGTGTCGCACAACAACTACCCGCACGCGCAGTCGTTCTTGACCGAGTGCTCAGGCGGGGAGTGGCAGGGCACCCGGGACGAGGCCTTCGACCTGACCATGGACTCGGTGATCGGGGTGCCGCGCCACTGGGGTCAGTCGGTGATCTTGTGGAACCTGGCGCTGGACCAGCGCAACGGTCCGTACATCGGCGGCTGCGACACCTGTCGCGGCGTGGTGACGGTGAACACCGAGACCAAGGTGGTGACCAAGAACCTGGACTACTGGGCTCTCGGCCACGCCAGCAGGTTCGTCAGCCCAGGAGCGGTCCGGATCGGTTCGTCGCAGCCGGCCGGATCGCCGGTCAGCAACGTCGCCTACCGCAATCGCGACGGGTCGCTGATCGTGGTCGCCCACAACCAGGGCCACCAGGCCCGGACGTTCGACCTCGACGTGGGTGACCGGCAGGTGACTGCGACCCTGGCTGCGGGGGCGGCGGCGACGTACCGGTTCCGTGCCCCGGAGCGGCTCGGGCCCGTCGGTGATCTCGGATGGGTGGATCTGGACTACGGGCGCGGCCCGGCTGGCAGTCCGGCCGGTCGGCTCACGGCCAGCGTCGGGCCCGAGGTGATCGAGGCCCTGAGTCAGGTGCGGCTGACGGCGGGATGGCTCGCGTACTCGTTGCCGTACGGGGCGCAGCTGGCGCCCTCCGGGGCGGCCAGCGACCTCGATCGGAACGACTGGGAGCTGACCGCCGACAACGTGACGCCGACCGAGGACGGTCCGCCGGCCAACATGCTGGACGGGAAGGAGGAAACCCGCTGGAGCTCCGGCGAGGGTCAGGACACCGACATGAGCCTGACCGTCGATCTCGGCCGCCCGCAGACGTTCACCGAGCTCTCCCTCGACGTGGGCGAGAGCTCCGGCGACTACCTCCGGTCGTACGTGGTGCAGGTGTCCGGCGACGGGCAGCGCTGGCGGTCCGTCGCCCGCGGCCCGGGTCGAACCGGGGAGATGATCATCGCGTTGCCCGAGACGACGGCGCGGTACGTCAGGATCGCCAGCGCTGCGCAGTCGGGCAGCTGGTGGACGATCACCGAGCTCAACCTCCGTCACGCCGAGCTGGCCACCGGACCGGGATCGGCCGGTCGTGACCTGATCCGCGACGGCGGCACCCTCAGTGACGGCACGCGGGTCGTCGGCTACTACAACGAGGGCAGGGAGGCCCAGACCGTGCCCTGGCCGGTCGGCGGCTTCGGGTACGCGTACCGGCTGCCGCCCACCGCGACGGCGACGTTCGTGCTGCTGACCTGTGACACTAGCCTCGCTGTGCGCTGTGCGGTGCCCGGCGGCTGACCAGCACCGAGCACGGTGCGGAGTGCTGCAGCTTCTGGGCGGTGCTGCCGATCAGGATGGTGGAGGTCAGACCGCGGGCGCCGGCGGCGACCACGATCAGGTCGGCCGGCAGCTCCTCGGCGACCTTGATGATCTCCGATGCCGGCGAGCCGCTACGCAGTCGCCGGCTGACCGGTGGGCCCCAGCCCTCGAACTCGCTCATCAGGGCCGCAGTGGCGGCGCGCGCCTCGGCCTCGAAGCTGAGATCAGCGGCGTTCTCCGACGACGGAGGCGGCCGGTGGCTCAGCTCGTTGTCGAAGGGCACCACCGCCAGCGGGCTGACCACCGCGACCACGACGATCTCGTCGATGGCGCCCGGGTCGGCCAGGATCTTGAACTGCTGGGCGGCCACCAGGGACGCCTTGGAGCCGTCTGTGGCCACGATGACCTGCATGATCAGACCTCCATGTCGTCCATGTCGTCGGCGTCGGGTAGCCCGACCTTGGCGCCGTGCCGTTTCTTGCTGAGGGCTTCGGCCAGGTAGAGCACGAAGCCCACGGCCAGCAGCCCGGCCACCCACAGCAGCGATGACGGGTCGTCGATGATCACGTACGCCAGCAGCAGGATGTTGCCCACGATGCCGACGTACAGCAGGGGCGTGTTTGCCCGGTAGGTGTCCTCCCGATCGTCGGTGCCGCGCAGCTTGAGCGCGGAGACGATCACCAGGGCGTAGATGAACAGCAGGAACACCACGGTCACGTTGGCCAGGGTGGAGACGATGTCCAGCTCGGGATCCACCAGCTTGAGCAACGCGCCGACACTCAGCAGCACGGCGACCACGATGCCCTGGAAGATCAGCGCGACCCACGGGCTGCGTCGGGTGGGGTGCAGGGTACGGAACATCCGGGGAAAGATGTTCTCCCGTGACATCCCGTACAGGATGCGCGACTGGGTGACCACGCACACCAGCGTGGTGTTGGTGATGGCCGTCATCGCGATCAACGCGAAGAGGATGATCATCATGCCGACCGGCAGCGGCAGCACACCGGCCCGGATGACCTCGAGCAGCGCGGCCGGCGACCCGGCCAGGGTGTCCACCGGAACCACCAGGGCGGCGCTGATGGCCACCGCGACGTAGATCACGCCGGCGGCGATCATGCCGCCGATCAGGGCCCGCGGGAAGGTCTTGGACGGGTTGATGGTCTCCTCGGCCACATTGGCGGCGTTCTCGAAGCCGGTCATGGCGAAGAAGGCGAGGGCGACGCCGGCGATGATGGCGAAGATCGGGTTGCCCTCGGCGTTGAACTCCCCGAGGGTGCCCCAGTTGGCGTTGCCCTGGAAGACGTAGATGACACCGATCAGCATGACGATGATCAGTCCGGCCACCTCGACGAAGGTCATGATCATGTTGACCACCACCGACTCGGTGATGCCGATGTAGTTGACGGCGGTCAGGAGCAGCACGAAGACGATGGTGACCAGGAGCGCGGGCGGCAGCTCGAAGAGCTGACCGAAGTAGCGGGCGAAGCCGCTGGCCAGCGAACCGGAGGCGGCGAAGCTGGCCGAGAGCATGCAGACGGTGATCAGGAACGTCAGCATCGGCTTGCGGAACGCCTTGTTCACGTAGAGGGCGGCCCCAGCCGCCTGCGGGTACTTGGTGACCAGCTCGGCGTAGGCCAGGCCGGTGATCGCGGCCACGCTGACACCGGCCGCGAAGGCGATCCAGAACGCACCGCCCACGGCGGCCGCGACGGCGCCGATCAGGACGTAGATGCCGGAGCCCAGGACGTCACCGAGGACGTAGAAGAACAGCAGCCGGCCGGTGATCGAGCGTTTGAGCTCGCTCTCGGGATGATCGGCTTCAGCGGTGTGTGGTGCGGTCGTCATGGGCTATCTGCCTCCTAGCGAACCAGCGAGCCCTCAACTTAACAGGATCATCCTCAGATGGCACTACGCCGAAACGGGTCGGCCGGGTACACGCCCATGATCTTGACGTCGGTGGTGAAGAACCGCAGCTCCTCCAGCGCTCGAGCCAGTCCGACGTCGTCAGGATGTCCGTCGACCTCAGCCAGGAACTGGGTGGCCGTGAACTCGCCGTTCACCATGTAGGACTCCAGCTTGGTCATGTTGACCCCGTTGGTCGCGAACCCACCCAGCGCCTTGTACAGCGCGGCCGGCAGGTTGCGGACGTTGAAGATGAAGCTGGTCACCACCGGCCCGTTCCCCGGGGGAGCCTCGACCAGCTCCGGCGACAGCAGGACGAAGCGGGTGGTGTTGTGCTCCTCGTCCTCGATGTCGCGGGCCAGCACCTCCAGCCGATAGATGTCGGCGGCCAGCGGCGGCGAGATCGACGCCTGGGTGACGTCGTGCGCCTCCGCGATCTCCCGGGCGGCCCCGGCGGTGTCACCGGAGATCAGCGGGGTCCAGCCGTGCTCCCGGATGATCTTGCGACACTGGCCGAGCGCGTGGACGTGGCTGTGCACGGTCTTGATCGACTCGAGCGTGGTGCCCGGTACGCCCATCAGATGGAAGCGGATCCGCAGGAAGTGCTCGGCGATGATGTGCAGGCCCGAGTCGGGCAGGAAGTGGTGGATGTCGGCCACCCGACCGGCCACGGAGTTGTCGATCGGGATCAGGGCCAGATCCGCCTCGCCGGAGTCGACGGCGGCGAACACGTCCTCGAAGGAGGCGCAGGCGAGGGCCTCGGCCGCCGGGTAGTGCTGGACGCAGACGATGTGGGAGTTGGCGCCTGGCTCGCCCTGGTAGGCGATCCGCTGCCGGTTCAACGCACTCACGAGGACCTAGTGTGCATCGTCTGCTCGACCACCCGCAGGGCTTCTTGCAGGCTGACCGGTCGACAGCCGAGAGCCAGCGACCTCGTGCGGACGGCGGGCTCGGCGCGATAGAGGGCCAGCCCGCGCCGGATCAGCACCCGGACCGGCTTGCGGCGCTCGCGGACGTCGCGGACGAACCGGAGCAGCATGGTCAGCAGCCGGGGGCGGTCGAGGTAGAGCGCGTCGCCGAGCACGCCGGCCTGCTGGCACGCGGCCACCAGGTCGGCGGCGAAGAGTCCCTCGGCCACGAAGCAGCCGGAGCCCTCGAGGTCGAGGCGTCGGCGACCGGTCCGGCGGCTGGTGCCGATGTCGTACGTCGGCACCGACGCCTCGCCCACCGTGCACAACGTGACGATCGACCGCATCGCAGCCTCGGTGTCCCAGCTCGCGATGTCATCCCAGTCGACGATCCCCAGCCGCCGTCCTGAGCCCTTCGACAGGCTCAGGAGAACCCCTGTCGAAGGGGTCCGCGGCAGACCGGGGTGATCGAGGTCGCGGTAGAAGTCGTCCAGCACCAGCTGCGGGCAGGAAGCCAGCCGAGCCACTCGGGACTTGCCGCTCCCGGACGGGCCGGCCAGCAGGATGACCAACGCCGGTGTCACCTCAGTAAGCGGTCCCGCCGGCCAACGACAGGGCACCCGTAGGGTGCCAGACCGTCTTGACCTCCAGGAACGCACGCAGCCGAGCCGTGCCTGGTGCTGCCGCGAAGTCAGGGTCGCCCTTGGGCCGGTAGACCCGCTTCACCGTGTCGGAGGCGGCCTGCTCGAGATCTGCTGCGAGGTCGACGCCGCCCCCGGTCAGATCCAGCGCGTCCACGTCCGCGTGGGCGGCCAGGTGCGGGCCGATCTCGGCCGCCGAACCGGTGAGCACGTTGACCACGCCGCCCGGCACGTCGGAGGTGGCCAGCACCTCAGCGAAGGTGATGGCCACGTACGCCTCCGGCTCGGCCGCGACCACCACGCAGGCGTTGCCGCCGGCGATCACCGGGGCGATCACCGAGACCAGGCCCAGCAACGGCGCGTCCATCGGCGCCAGGACGGCGACCACCCCTGTCGGCTCGGGCGCGGAGTAGCAGAAGTAGGGCCCGGAGACCGGGTTGGCCGAGCCGAAGACGGCCGCCAGCTTGTCGGTCCAGCCGGCGTAGTGCACCAGCCGGTCCACACTCGCGTCGACCTCCGTCCGGGCGGCCGACTCCTTGGCTCCGCCGCGGATCAGCAGGTCGACGAACTCGGCGTGGCGACCGTCCAGCATCTCCGCGATCCGGTAGATCACCTGGCCGCGGTTGTACGGCGTCGCGGCCGACCAGCCGCCGAGGCCCTTGCGGGCGGCGACCACGGCGTCCCTGGCGTCCTTGCGGGAGGCTCGCGCGGCGTTGGCCAGCAGCCGCCCGTCGACGTCCCGGAGCTGGTAGGTCCGACCCGACTCCGAGCGCGGGAACTTCCCGCCCACGTACAGCTTGTAGGTCTTCGGCACGGCCAGGTGAATCATCGACGGCCCTTCCTGCCGGTGATCACCGGTTCGTCGTCGGTGTCCAGGTAGGCGGCCATCCCGGCCGGCCCGCCCTCCCGGCCGAAGCCCGACTCCGAGTAGCCACCGAAGGCGGCGGTCGGGTCGAACCGGTTGAAGGTGTTGTCCCAGACGACACCGGCCCGCAGGCCCGCGGCCATGCCCATGGCTCGGGATCCCTTCTCGGTCCACACGCCGGCGGACAGCCCGTACGGGGTGTTGTTGGCCTTGGCCAGCGCCTCGTCGGGCGTGCGGAAGGTGAGCGCCGTCAGCACCGGGCCGAAGATCTCGTCTCGGGCCACCCGCATCGACGCGCTGGCGGCGGTGATCACGGTCGGGGCGAAGAACCAGCCCCGCTCGGGCAAGGGGCACGGCGAGGTCCACACCTGTGCCCCCTCGTCCCGGCCGGCCTGGGTCAGGCTGGTGATCCGCTCGAGCTGCCGGGCGGAGTTGATCGCGCCGACGTCGGTGTTCTTGTCCATCGGGTCACCGACCCGCAGGGTCTCCACCCGGTCCCGCAGCTTGGAGAGCATCTCCTCGGCCACGGACTCCTGCACCAGCAGTCGCGACCCGGCGCAGCAGACCTGTCCGCTGTTGAAGAAGATGCCGTTGACGATGCCCTCCACGGCCTGGTCCACGGCGGCGTCGGCGAACACGATGTTGGCGCCCTTGCCGCCCAGCTCCAAGGTGATCTTGCGGCCGGTGCCGGCGAGGCTGCGCTGGATGGAGCGGCCGACAGCCGTCGACCCGGTGAAGGCGACCTTGTCCAGGCCAGGGTGGTTGACCAGGGTGGAGCCGACGTCGCCGGCGCCCGGCACGATGTTCACCACGCCGGGTGGGAGGTCGGCGTCGGCGATGATCTCGGCCAGCACCAAGATCGACAACGGGGTCGTCTCTGCGGGCTTGATCACCACCGTGTTGCCGGCGGCCAGCGCCGGCGCGATCTTCCAGGCCGCCATCAGCAGTGGGAAGTTCCACGGGATCACCTGCCCGGCCACCCCGAGCGGGCGAGGGTCGGCGCCCAGCCCCAGGTGCTGCAGCTTGTCGGCCCAACCTGCGTGGTAGAAGAAGTGCTGCGCCGCGGTCGGCACGTCGAAGTCGCGGGTCTCCTTGATCGGCTTGCCGTTGTCCAGCGTCTCCACCACTGCCAGCTCGCGGGTGCGTTCGGCGATGCCGCGCGCGATCCGGAACAGGTACTTGCCGCGCTCCGCCCCGGGCATCGGCTGCCACACCTTCTCGTACGCGCGTCGGGCAGCGGCGACGGCGCGGTCCACGTCGGCGTCCTCCACGGTGGAGACCGTGGAGAGCTGCTCGGCCGTGCCCGGGTTGTAGGTGACCAGGTCCTCGCCGCCACCCTCGACGAACGTGCCGTCGATGAACGGCAGGTAGCGGTCCTTGATCGCACCGATGGCCGCCGACTCGGGTGCGGGGGCGTAGTCCCAGTCCACTGCAATCTCCTCAGTCGAGTGTCACGTAGTCGGGTCCGGAGTAGTGCCCGGACAGCTGCGTCCGCCGCTGCATCAGCAGGTCGTTCAGCACCGAGGAAGCGCCGAAGCGGAACCAGTACGGGTCCAGCCACTCCGGGCCGGCGACCTCGTGCACCGCCACCAGGTAACGGATCGCATCCTTCGTCGTGCGGATCCCGCCGGCCGGCTTGACGGCCCGCTGCTGCCCCGTCTGGTCGCGCCAGTCCCGGACCGCCTGCAGCATCACGTGCGTCACCGGCAGGGTGGCGGCCGGACTCACCTTGCCGGTCGAGGTCTTGATGAAGTCCCCGCCGGCCAGCAGCGCCAGCCAGGAGGCTCGCCGGACGTTGTCGTACGTCGCCAGCTCGCCGGTCTCCAAGATCACCTTCAACCGAGCGTCGCCGCAGGCCGCCTTGACCTGCCGGATCTGGTCGAACACCACCCCGTAACGGCCGGCCAAGAACGCGCCCCGGTCGATCACCATGTCGATCTCGTCGGCGCCGGCCTGCGCGGCCAGCCGGGTGTCGGCGAGCTTCACCTCCACGCTGGACCGACCGGAGGGAAAGGCCGTGGCCACAGCGGCGACCTTGACCCCGCTGCCGCGCACCGTCTCCACCGCGGTGGCCGCCAGGTCGGGGTAGACGCAGACCGCCGCGGCGCGCGGGGCGTCCGGGAACTCCGGGTCGGGAAGCATCGCCTTGCGGCACAGGTTGCGCACCTTGCCCTCGGTGTCGGCGCCTTCCAGGGTGGTCAGGTCGACCATGGAGATCGCCAGGTCGATGGCGGCCAGCTTGGACGCCTTCTTGATCGATCGGGTGGCCAGCCCCGCCGCTCGCTGCTCGACGCCGACCGGGTCGACACCGGGCAGACCGTCGAGGAACCGCCGCAGCGAGGTCTCGTTCGAGACGGCGTCCTCCAGGTGGGCCGGTAGGGGGACCGTCGATGTCATGTGCTCGATCCTAGGCTCGCGGGCTCGATCGCACAGCCGGCATTCGTCCGGACGGCGACGGGATGGGATTGCCTACTGAGATACTGGGTATTGCCCGCAGCGCCGGGCTAGGTTGCCCAGCATGAGCGATAGCTGGTCCTTCGAGACCCGTCAGATCCACGCCGGCCAGGAGGCTGACTCCGCCACCGGAGCCCGCGCGCTGCCGATCTACCAGACCACGTCCTATGTCTTCAACGACACCGACCACGCCGCGAACCTCTTCGCTCTGAAGGAGTTCGGCAACATCTACACCCGGATCATGAACCCGACCACCGATGTGGTCGAGAAGCGGCTCGCGTCGCTGGAGGGAGGGGTCGGTGGGCTGCTGACCGCCTCCGGGCAGTCGGCAGAGCTGCTGGCGCTGTTGAACGTGGCCGAAACGGGTTCGCACCTCGTGGCCAGCCCGAGCCTGTACGGCGGCACCTACAACCTGCTGCACTACACGTTTCCCAAGCTGGGCATCCAGGTCTCCTTCGTCGACGACCCCGACGATCTCGAGTCGTGGCGGTCGGCCGTTCGGCCGAACACCAAGGCGTTCTTCGCCGAGACCATCTCCAACCCGAAGCAGGACATCCTCGACATCGAGAACGTCGCCGGCCTCGCGCACGAGGTCGGGGTGCCGCTGATCGTCGACAACACCGTGGCCACGCCGTACCTGATCCGTCCGCTGGAATGGGGTGCCGACGTGGTCGTGCACTCGACGACCAAGTACCTCGGCGGCCACGGCACCGCGATCGGCGGTGCGATCATCGACGCCGGCCGGTTCGACTACGCCGCGGATCCCGAGCGGTTCCCGCAGTTCAACGAGCCGGACCCGAGCTATCACGGCCTGCGCTACGCGCCCGACCTCGGCGTCGGCAGCGCGTTGGGTGCCAACCTGGCCTTCATCCTCAAGGCACGGGTGCAGCTGCTCCGCGACCTCGGTCCGGCCGCCGCTCCGTTCAACTCGTTCCTGCTGGCCCAGGGCGTGGAGACCCTCAGCCTGCGGATGGAGCGGCACGTCGCCAACGCCCAGCGGGTGGCCGAGTGGCTGACCGGCCGGGACGAGGTGGAGAGCGTCGCGTACGCGGGTCTGCCGACCAGCAAGTGGCACGCGCTCGCCGAGAAGTACGCCCCGCTGGGCCCCGGGGCGGTGCTCGCCTTCGAGATCGTCGGTGGCCTGGAGGCCGGCAAGCGGTTCGTCGAGTCGCTGGAGCTGCACAGCCATGTGGCCAACATCGGCGACGTACGGTCACTTGTCATCCACCCGGCCTCGACCACCCACAGCCAGTTGTCACAGACTGAGCAGCTGAGCACCGGCGTCACCCCCGGCCTGGTCCGGCTGGCGGTCGGGATCGAGAACATCGACGACATCCTGGCCGATTTGGAGGCCGGCTTCCGGGCAGCGAAGGGGGCCTGATTCCTGCGTGGCGACCCGGCGACCCGATCGGCCACCGGCAGTTCGCCGACCTCGGGTCGCTGCCGCTGGAGTGGTCGACCGAGCCGCTGCCCGGCGTCCAGGTGGCGTACGAGACCTGGGGTGAGCTGTCAGCGGCCCGGGACAACGCCGTGTTGGTGCTACACGCCCTGACCGGCGACAGTCACGTCGTCGGTGCTGCGGGTGGGGGCCACCCCACGCCGGGATGGTGGGGGAACCTGATCGGACCCGGTGGTCTGCTGGACACCGATCTGTGGTTCGTGGTGGCGCCGAACATCCTCGGCGGCTGCCAGGGCACGACCGGCCCCGGCTCGACGGCACCGGACGGCCGACCGTGGGGATCACGGTTCCCGCGACTCACCACCCGCGATCAGGTGGCTGCGGAGATCGCGCTGGCCGACGCGCTGGGCATCGACCGGTGGGCCATGCTGCTGGGTGGATCGGCCGGCGGGATGCGCGCGGTGGAGTGGGCGGTGACCGTCCCGGAGCGGGTCGAGCGGCTGCTCCTGCTGGCTTCCACCGCGGTCGCGTCGGCGGACCAGATCGCTTGGTGTCATGCCCAGGTCCGGGCGATCACCTCGGACCCGGCGTGGGCGGGTGGGGACTTCCCACGTTCCCGCGGGAACGTCGAGCCGTCGGGTCCAGTCGGCGGTCTCGCGGTGGCCCGGCAGATCGCCCACATCACGTACCGGTCGGCCGACGAGCTGGCCCTGCGGTTCGGCCGGGCGGATCAGCCGGGGGAGAGCGTGCCGGCCGGTGGGCGCTATGCGGTGGAGAGCTATCTCGACCACCACGGCGACAAGCTCGTCGGGCGCTTCGACGCCGGATCGTACGTGATCTTGACCGAGGCGATGAACAGTCACGACGTGGGGCGTCATCGAGGTGGCGTCGAGGCCGCGCTGGCCCAGGTGACGGCGCGGACCGTGGTGGCCGGTATCGACTCCGACCGCTTGTATCCGATCGAGCAGAGCGTCAGGCTGGCCGCCGGCATCGCGACCGCCGGTTCGCTGCAGGTGGTCAGCTCACCGTACGGTCACGACGGCTTCCTGATCGAGGTCGACGCGGTCGGCAAGCTGGTCGCGGAGCTGCTCGCCAGCTGAAACCGTTCCCGCGGGAACGTCACTGATCCGCACTCCACGCGGCAGTCTGCAGCAGTCCCCAGACGAAGATCAGCTGAAGCACACCGCCATCGGCGGCTTCGGTCGGCAGCCAGAGGATCGTCCGACTGGTCATCGGGTCGTCCCGGGTGTGGTCGACGTACGGTGCCACGTCGGCCACCACCAGCGACCAGGGCTCGGGGAGCGACGTGGACGGGCCGCTCAGCTGGATCAGGTCCGGTGCCGACCGGTGCCGCGGAGGCTCACGGACGAGCTCGGCGTGCAGGATCTGGCCGGCGTCGTCGCTGAGCGCGCACCAGCGTAGGTCCGGCCAGAGGTGAGGTAGTTGCCATCGTTGTTCCCGGACGGTCACGCCGAAGCTTGTCTGGTGGCGCCGGTCGTCGTCGGGCGGGCCCAACACAGCATGGAGGCCGGCGACGCCATGATCGAAGCGTGCTGACCGCACCAGCTGCTGCCAGCGGTGATGGGCGGCACGGTGCTCGGCCCGAGTGGCCCCCAGCTCAGCGAGCGCATCGGCGACCAGCCCCGATTGGAAGTCGGCCATCCGACGCAGCAGCATCAGCTGGAACTCGCGGCGCCTGAAGCCGTACACGCCTCAGGCGGCCTGTCTGAGGGGCATCCGGAACAAAGCCTGCACGGCTTCGTGCCGGTCGAAGCGCTCGCCGCGCCAGCCGGGTTGGATGCGTTGAGCATCCGGATGGTGGAACGAGGAGACGTTGTCGATCCTTGTCGAACTGGCTGCCCGTCGCCGCTCGGCCGTGGCCCGGTCGGCGTGTTCAGCGAGGAAGTTGATCAAGCCTTCGGCGGTGTACCAGTCGCGGTGGGGCTTCCCGTCGGGCATCAGGAACTCCCAGCTGCGTTCAGCGGCCCGACGGATGATCATGGCGCCCTCGTGGACGGCGGTGTGGTGGAACTGGCAGAGCAGGATCAGGTTGTCCAGGTCGGTAGGACCGCCGTCGGCCCAGTGGATCAGGTGGTGGGACTTGAGGTGGCGGGTGTGGTGGCAGCCGGTGAACTGACACATCCCCTGGTCGCGGATCATCACAGCACGGCGCAGAGCCCGGGTGACCAGCCGACGGGTGCGTCCCAGGGCCAGCACGCCGCCGTGCTTGTCGATGATCGCGCCGAGGAGATCGGAGTCGCAGGCGAGCTTTCGGGCTGTCCTCTGGTTCGATGCCACCGAGTCCCTGGACCGCCGGCGTCGAAGTCGCCGATCAGCTCCAGCAGCTGGCACTCCGACTGGGCGGCCAGTCCTGCCGCCGTGCAGATCTTGCCGCCCAGCGACTCCGAGGCGGCGCAGTCGAGCTCTGTCGTCTCGGCCAGGTCGGTCTGGTCGGTCGTCAATACCGTCTGCGTCATCTCCGCCACCTCCGCCACCTTTGTCCAGAATCGTCACTCTGTGCGAAGGCTAGGGTGAGCCGCTGACACTCGACGGACGCTGAACGCGGCGCGGTCGGGTCGAACCTGCAGTGGCAAGGTTGTTCAATGACCGGAGTCCAGCTGCACCGCGCCCCGTCGCTCTACCCAGGAGCGCCGTACGCCTACGCCGCCTCGGCACCGCCCGGCTCGCGGTTGATCGCGCTGGCCGGAGCCTGCCCGTTGGATGAGCGGGGAGCGACGATCGGGGTGGGCGACTATGCCGGTCAGGCGAGCGCGGCTCTGGCCAACCTGGAGACGGCTTTGTCCGCGGCCGGCGCGACGATCGGCGACGTGCTCGTCACGAGGGTGCTGGTCGCGAGCTCGAACCGGGAGGACCTCGTCGCGGTCTGGCAGGTCGTCGCGGAGCGGTTCGCGACCCATGATGTGCCGAGCACCCTGCTCGGCGTCACCGTCCTGGGCTATCCGGACCAGCTCGTCGAGATCGAGGCATTCGCGGCGGTGCCGCAGGGTCCCGAGGGATGAGCGCCTGGGTGAGGATCGTCTCGTACAGCCAGCTGCTGAATCGCTCGGCAGTCCAGCCGACCTCGACCACCATGCGGTGATAGAGGGCCGGGTCGGTGAGCATCCAGAAGATCGCCGCCGCCTCGTCAGGTGTCACCTCCGGCCGCAGCACCCCTTTGGCGATCAAGGTCGGAACCGGTCCGGTGCGCATGCTCTCCAGCCGCTGAGCTTCCCACCGCAGGTAGAGCTCCTTGGCCTCGGCATCCACCTCCGCGGCCCCGCGCAAGGCGAGCCACAGGCCGCTGGACCGCGCGCCCATGCCGGTCACCAGCTCGGCCCAGAGCCGCATCTGCTCGTAAGGATCGGACTCGGCGATGACAGTCTGCAGACCCTCGCGTTCGATCATCGGGACGGGCTCGTCGTCCCCAGCCGTCGCGTAGTCGTACGCGAGCTTCAGCAGCGCAACCTTGCCGCCGACGGAGGTGAAGACCGTCTTGCGGCTCACGCCCGCTTCGGCCGCGATCGCGTCCACGGTCGTCGCCGCGAATCCTCGCTCGCCGAACAGGCGCCCGGCTGCTGCCACGATCTGACGCCGGGTCTGACGCGCTTGGCTGTCACGCAGGGTGCTGACGTACGACCTCTTGCCGAGCTCTGGCATTTAGTGTTACTTTCAGTGTGACCAATACTCCCGAAGTGTTGCGAATTGAGCCTAGCAGGAGGTCGAGATGGAGATCGCGGTTGTCGGTTCCGGCCCCGTCGGCATGACAGCGGCACTGCTGCTGGCTCGGCAGGGGCATCAGCTCACCTTGATCGACCGCGACCCGGGACCCGTGCCCGGCCGGCGCTGGAACCGCGTCGGGGTGATGCAGTTCCACTTGCCGCACGGTTTCCGCCATCAGTGCCGACGGCTGCTGCTCGAGCGGCTACCGGACGTGCATGATGCTGTCGTCGCGGCGGGCGCGACCGTCGCCCTTGCCTCCGGCGTTCCGGACTCAGCAGCCGGGCTGCTGGTACGACGCTCCGTCTTCGAACGCGCCCTGTGGGAGACCGCATCCCGCGAACCCGGCATCACACGACTCACCGGGCACGTCGACGCGGTCGAGATCGAGAGCGGCCGCGCCGCCGGCGTCGTCGTGGACTCGCACCTGGTGTCGGCCGACCTCGTGGTCGACGCGAGCGGGCGGGCCGGCCGAGTCACCCGCAACTTCAGGCCGTTGGGTCAGCGGATGGACTGCGGGATGGCTTACGCGGCGCGCCAGTACCGGCTGCACCCCGGCGCAGAACCCGGCCCGCGCAACGGCGGCCCGTCGTTCATGGCCCAGCATCGCGGGTTCCTGGTGATGGTCTTCGAGCACGACGCTGGCACCTTCACGGTGCTGTTCGTGCGACCGGCGGACGACAAGACACTGGCTCTGCTCCGCTACCCGGCCGCGTTCGAGGCAGCGTGTCGGGCGGTGCCCGGCTTGGACGAGTGGACCGATCCACGCCGCAGCGAACCCATCGACGTGGTCCGGGCAGGCGCCGGCCTGACCAACGAGTACCACCCTCAACCGGTGCAGCTGACCGGACTGGTCGCGATCGGCGACGCGGCGTGCGTGACCAACCCCCAGGGCGCCCGCGGGATCCCGCTCGGTCTGCAGTCCGCAGTCGAGCTGGCCGACCTCGTGCGAGACGTTCCGATCGCCGAGCTCGCCCGTCATCTAAATGCCTGGTCTCAGAAGCACCTGGCGCCCTGGTTCCATGATCATCTGATCGGGGACGCATCGCTGCTCGCGTCCTGGTCCGGTCGGCCGGCCGACCCCGACGGCCCGATCGGCATCGAGATGCTGCTGCCCGCCGCCCATCAGCATCCGGAGTGGATGGCCACGCTGGGCCCCTACCTGGCGATGGAAGCCTCGCCGACTGCCCTGGCTCCACTGCGGGAGACCGTCCGCGCCCAGCTCCGGGACGGCTGGCAGCCGCCGCGACCGGCGGGGATGACGCGGGACGACCTCGCCGCGTTGATCATGGACCGACTGGCCGAGCCCGTCCCTGCGTGAGACCGGTCGCTCGGTCACTCGAAGGCTGCGACCCCGGTGAGCGCCTGACCGATGATCAGCTGGTGCACCTCGGACGTGCCCTCGTACGTCAGCACCGACTCCAGGTTGTTGGCGTGCCGCAGCACCGGGTACTCCAAGGTCACCCCGTTGGCCCCGAGGATGGTGCGGCACTCGCGCGCGATGGTCAGTGACTCGCGGACGTTGTTCAGCTTGCCGAGACTGACCTGGCGCGGCTCGAGCCGATGATCATCCTTCAGCCGGCCGAGATGCAGAGCCAGCAGAAAACCCTTCTGCAGCTCGAGAGCCATGTCGGCGAGCTTGGCCTGGGTGAGCTGGAAGGAGGACAGTGGCCGGTCGAACACCTCCCGGGTCGCCGCATAGTCGATCGTGGTCTCCAGGCAGTCCCGCGCCGCACCCAACGCGCCGAACACGATCCCGAAGCGCGCTTCGTTCAAGCAGGACAGAGGACCCTTGAGCCCGACCACCTCCGGCAGCACCGCGTCAGCGGGCAGTCGGACATCCTCCAGCACCAGCTCGGAGGTGATCGACGCGCGCAGCGACAGCTTCTTGGTGATCTTGGGGGCGGAGAAGCCCGGGGTGTCGGTCGGCACCAGGAAGCCGCGGATGCCGGCCGGATGATCATCGTCGGCCTCGGCTCTGGCCCACACCACCGCGACGTCGGCGACCGAGCCGTTGGTGATCCACATCTTGGTGCCGTTCAGCACCCAGTCGCCGCCGTCACGGCGGGCGACGGTGCGCATCCCGGCCGGGTTGGAGCCGAAGTCGGGCTCGGTCAGGCCGAAGCAGCCGAGCTTCTCCCCGGCGGCCATCGCCGGCAGCCAGGCCTGCTTCTGCTGCTCGCTGCCCCAGCGCCAGATCGCGAACATGGCGAGCGATCCCTGCACCGACACCAGGCTGCGGACCCCGGAGTCACCGGCTTCCAGCTCGAGGCAGGCCAGACCGTACGAGACGGCGTTGGTGCCGGCGCAACCGTAGCCGTCGAGGTGCATCCCGAGCAGCCCCAGCGAGCCCGCCTCCTTGACGATGCCGAGGTCGAGCTCGCCACGCTCGTACCAGTCCGCGATGAACGGCTTCACCCGCTGCTCGACGAACTCGCGCACGGTTGCGGCGATGTCACGCTCGTCAGAGCTCAACAGGTGGTCGATCTTGAGCAGGTCCAAGGGCGTGATGCCAGTCATCTCCGGTCCATTCCGGCCACCTCGACGGCGGCCTTCTCGATCTCGTCCTCGGCCAGCAGCACGTGCTGGGCGGCGGTTCCCAACGGTACGAAGGAGTCCTGGCTGGCGACTCGACGGATCGGCCCGGCGAACCCGCTCTCGACCAGGCCCGTGACCACACCTTCGCCCACCCCGCCATCATGGCGGGTCTCGTCGACCACCAACGCCCGGCCCGTCCGCTCAGCTTCGACCAGCACGTCCTCCAGCGGCAACGGAGCGAGCCAGCGCAGATCGCAGACCCGGGCGGTCACACCCTGGGTACGCAGTCGCTCGGCCACGCGCAGGCTCATCGGCACCCCGTTCCCGAACGTGATCATGGTCAGATCAGCCGCCGCTGGTCCGTACGAGCGCGCGCGACCGATCGGAGCAGCCTCGCCGCCGTCGACGGTCAGCCAGCCGCCGTCACCGGGGCAATGCAGATCACGCCTGTGGTACAGGGCAATCGGCTCCAGGACCACCGACACCGTGCCGTCGACCGTCGCGGCGGCCACGCAGGTCCTCAGCAGAGCCGCCGCGTCGTCACCTCGGGACGGGCAGGCGACCACCAGGCCGGGGATGTCACGCAGCACCCCGACGGCGTTGTCGTTGTGGAAGTGGCCGCCGAATCCCTTCTGGTACGCCAACCCAGCGATCCGGACCACGAGCGGGTTGCGGTAGCGGCCTTGGGAGAAGAACGACAGCGAGGCTGCCTCACCGCGCAGCTGGTCCTCGGCGTTGTGCAGGTAGGCCAGGTACTGGATCTCAGGGATCGGCACCAGCCCGGCCAACCCGGCGCCGAGCCCGAGGCCGAGGATCGACTGCTCGTCGAGGATCGTGTCGAACACCCGGGCGCGACCGAACCGGCGAGCCAGTCCGCGGGTCACGCCGTACACGCCGCCCTTGGTGCCGACGTCCTCGCCGAAGACCGTCACCCGAGGATCGCCGGCCAACAGCTCGGCGAGGGTCGCGTTGATCGACTCGGCCAGCGTCCTGGCCGGCCGGTCATGATCACCGGCGGCAGTCAGTCGTGCCGCCTCATCGGCCACCGCTGCCGGCCGACGCGGCGACAGGGGCGCCATCACCTCCGGACCCGAGCTCAGCAGCCGGGCTCCGGACAGCTCCGCGACGGTGGACTCGACCTCATTCCGGACGGTGTCGACCCGGGCCAGCAGCTCCTCCGGTATGACTCCACGCGCCAGCAACGCTCGGGCCGTCCCGACGATCGGGTCGGCGGCTCGTTCCGCTGCCACCACCGACGGCGATCGGTACGAGACCTCGGCGTCACTGCCGGCATGTCCGAGGTAGCGCACGGTGCGCAGGTGCAGGAACACGGGTCGATGCTCGACCCGGGCGAACGCCACCGCCTGCTCGATCACCCGCTGGGCGGCCTCGGGATCGACACCGTCGCAGCTCAGGTACGTCAATCCGGGGCGGGATCCGTACGCCGACTGGATCCACCCGGGCGGGGTCGGCACCGAGATGCCCAGACCGTTGTCCTCGCAGACGAACAGCACCGGCACGGGCAGTCCCCGGTAGCCGGCGTTGACGGCGGCGTTGATCGCTCCGGTAGCGGTCGAGTGGTTGGCCGATGCGTCACCGAACGAGCACACCACCACGCTGTCGATCGGCCACTCCGCCGAGACGCCGAGCCGGTACGCGCGGGGCAGCGCCAGGGCCAACCCGACCGCCCGGGGCAGGTGGGAGGCGATGGTCGAGGTCTGCGGGATGATGCTCAGGTCGGGATGGCCGAACACCTTGTGCCGGCCGCCGGCGATCGGCTCGTCGGTCGCACCGAGCAGCCCTTGCAGCACGTCGCGGACCGGCGTCGAGCCGGGGACCTGAGCGGCCCGGGCGCAGTAGAAGGCACCCGAGCGGTAGTGCAGCAGAGCCGGGTCGGTCGGTCGGGACGCCAGCGCCACCAGCGCATTCGCCTCGTGTCCCGCCGAGGAGATGGTGTAAAAGCCTCGGCCCTGTCGTTGCAACCGGCGGGCGGCGAGATCGAGCTCTCGGCTGCGCAGCTGCGCCTCGTACAGAACCCACCACCATGCCGAATCCGCGTCATCATGCGCTGTGGTGGCTGCCAGGTCGGAGAGCGCGGCTCGCAGCTGCTGATCGAGTTCCTCGTCCGGAGTCAGCGGCATGATCAGACGATAGAGCCGGTGCTCTCCTCGAGCACACGGCTGACTGTGCGGGCGAGCGCGTCGACGGCCTCGTCGATCTCGTCCGGGGTGACCGACAACGCGGGCCGGAACCGTACCGAGCGCTCGCCGCAGGGCAGCACGATCACGTGCTCGCGCTCGAACAGCTCAGCGACGACCTGATCCCGGACGCCGCGGTCGGGGAGATCGACGGCCAGGAACAGGCCGCGACCGCGCGGGTTGGTGACCTGTCCGCGATGCGCGGCGGCGATGGCCTGCAGCCCGCTGAGGAAGTGCTCGCCCTTGCCGACGGCGGCCTCGATCAGACCCTCGGTCTCGATGATCTCCAGGATCCGTCGGGCGCGGACCATGTCCACCAGGCCACCACCCCAGGTGGAGTTGATCCGGCCCGAGACGGCGAACACGTTGTCGGCGACCTCGTCGACCCGGCCGCCGGCCATCACCCCGCCCAGCTGGGCCTTCTTGGAGAAGGCGACGATGTCGGGTAGCACGCCGAGCTGCTGGTAGGCCCAGGCGGTGCCGGTAGTGCCCATCCCCGTCTGCACCTCGTCGAAGATCAGCAACGCGTCGTGATCATGAACCAGCCGGGCCATCCGCTGGAAGAACTCCGGCCGGATGTGGTTGTCGCCACCCTCGCCCTGGATCGGCTCGGCGATGAACGCGGCGATGTCATGCGGGTATGCCTCGAACGCCGATCTCGCTTGTGCACAGGCCAGATCTTCGGCCGCCTCGATCTCGGCCGAGTGGTCGGCCAGCGGGAAGGTGATCGCCGGCACGTCGATCCGCGGCCAGTCGAACTTCGGGAACCGTGCGGTCTTGATCGGCTCGGTGTTGGTCAGTGACATGGTGTAGCCGCTGCGGCCGTGGAACGCCCGGGTCAGGTGCATGATCTTGGTGCCCAGCTCCGGCGACCGACCGGCCGCCTCGTTCTGGCGGCTCTTCCAGTCGAAGGCGATCTTGAGCGCGTTCTCCACCGCCAGGGCGCCGCCCTCGATGAAGAACAGGTGCGGCAGTGCCGGGTCGCCGACCACCCGGGCGAACGTCTCGACGAACTCGGCGTACTGGGTGGTGTAGACGTCGGGGTTGGCCGGTTTGTTCGCCGCGGCCTGGGCCAGCTCGGTCATGAACGCGGGATCGTCGACGATGCCGGACGGGTTCAGCCCCAACGGAGCGGAGGCGAAGAAGGTGTACAGGTCCAGATAGCGCCGACCCGTCCGCGCGTCGACGATCCGTGAGCCGCGGCTGCGCTGCAGGTCGAGCACCAGCGCCATCCCGTCGGTCAGCACGTGGGCTGCCAACGCACCATGCACGTCGTCGGGCGTGATCTGAATGTGTTCGGCCATGCGCAAGATCGTAGCGTCAGATCGGCGCGTGCCGCCAATATTCGTGGTGACGTGTCGCGTTGTGGATCAAGGTCTTTCGCCGCGGGCCGCCTTGTCCACGATCAGCTGGATCCGACGGGTCTTGGTTTCCGGCTGCTTGGCCAAGGCGACCTGAGCGAGTCCCTGCTTGCGGGCGCTGGGTGGGAATCCGTCCCAGTGCAGCCGGGCCTGCGGAACCGCGTCCAGCGCCGCAGCCAGCTCAGGCGGCTCGATCAGGTCCTCCACGCTGTCGAACACCGCCCACATGCCGGACGCCTTGGCCGCCTCGATCACCGCTCGGCCGGCGGGCTGGATCCGCCCGGTCGGCTCGAGCTCGGCGAGCCGGATCTTGTTGCTGCGGGACCAGCCACTGCGGGGGCTGCGACGGGCCCAGCGCTGCAGCGCTCGAGTCTCGTCGAGCGTCTTGACCTGGCCGTCGATCCAGCCCCAGCAGAGCGCCTCGCGGACACAGTTCTCGTACGTCAGGTCGCTGCCCGCGGGCAGGCGGCGGGGTGTCACCAGCCAGATCCCGCTGGCGTCGGCGTGGTGCCCGGCGAGCCAGTCGTGCCAGTCGGCGAGGTCTGCGGGTTCGAAGCGCTCGGACTCGGCTGGGATCGAGGTGGCCACGGCCCGACGTTAGCGCCAGGTGCCGACATCACATTCCCAGCGCGGCTGCCATCTCCTGGCGAAGACCGGCCAGCATGTCGCGAGCCCGATTCCGGTCAGACGCCAGGTCAACGGCTTGGACCAGCGGCACCCGGGCCTCCAGGTAGCACTTCAGCTTGGGCTCGGTACCTGAGGGGCGGACCACGGCCCTGACCAGCTCGCCCGCCAGCAGCACCCCGTCGGTCGGTGGCAGCTCGTCGGTGCCGTGCGCCAGATCGATCACCTGCACCGGCTGCCCGAGCAGGATGCTGGGCGGGCGCGCTCGCAGTCTGGTCATGGCCTCGGCGATCTGGGTCAGGTCGTCCACCCGGACCGACAGCTGGTCGGTCTGGTAGACCCCGTACGCGGTGGCGATCTCGTCCAACCGATCTGCGACGGTCCGGCCCTCCGCCTTGAGGCCCGCGGCCAGGGTCAGCACCCGGATCAACGCCGAGATGCCGTCCTTGTCGGGAACGGCCCGGGGATCGACGCAGTAGCCGATGGCCTCCTCGTAGCCGTACGCCAGACCCGGCACTCGGCCGATCCACTTGAACCCGGTCAGGGTGGTCGCGAAGGGCTGGTCGTGGGCGGCGGCCATCGCAGCAAGCAGCGAGCTGGAGACCACCGAGCAGGCGTAGGTGCCCTCGACCCCCCGTCGCAGGGCGTCGTCACCCAGCAGCACACCCAGCTCGTCTCCATGCAGCATCCGCCAGGTCCCTTCGATCGGTGCCGCGATCGCACACCGGTCGGCGTCGGGATCGTTGGCCACCACGAGGTCGGCGCCGGTCCGCTCGGCCAGGGCCAGCGCCAGATCGATCGCGCCGGGTTCCTCCGGATTCGGGAACGGCACCGTCGGGAAGTCCGGGTCCGGCTCGGCCTGCTGGGACACGATCTCGGGCGCAGGAAATCCGGCGCGCTGCGCGGCCTCGGTCACGATCCGGCCGCCGACCCCGTGCAGCGGGGTGTAGACCCAGTCGAGCGCCCGTGCAGCGTCGGCCGGCACCAGCGAGACGACCCGGTTCAGGTAGGCCTCGACGAGCTCCTCGCCGATCCTGGTGTAGGCGTCGCTGCGGGGCAGGTCGGCCAGGTCGTGCCGGGTGACCTGGTCGATCCGGCCCGCGATCTCGGCGTCGGCCGGTGGCACGATCTGCGACCCGTCGCCGAGATAGACCTTGTAGCCGTTGTCCCGGGGCGGGTTGTGTGAGGCGGTCACCACCACGCCGGCGACACAGCCGAAGTGCCGGATCCCGTACGCCACCACCGGCGTCGGCGTCGGCACCGGCAGCAGCAGGGACTGGAAGCCGGCCCCGGCGAAGATCTCGGCCGAGTCCTGGGCGAACACGTCGGACTTGTGCCGCGCGTCGTGCCCGATGATCACGGTCCCACCGCCGAGACCCTTGTCCACCAGGTACGTCGCCAACCCAGCCGCCGCCTGGCCGACCACCACTCGGTTCATCCGGTTCGGGCCGACACCCAGCGCCCCGCGCAGACCGGCGGTGCCGAACTGCAGCCGACCCGTGAAGGCGTCGGTCAGGTCCTCGAGGGCGTCCCGGGATCCGGCGTCGACCTGGTCGAGCAGACCGGCGAGCTCGCCGCGGGTGTCGGAGTCGGGGTCCTGCGCCGACCAGGCGGCTGCCGCTGCCGCCAGCTGCTGGTCCAGCGGCGTGCTCACAGCCGCGCCGCCAGCCCGGCGAGCAGGGCCCGGAGCTGCGGAGCGGCCTGCTGCCCGGCCTCGATCACCTCGGCATGACTGAGCGGGGTGGGGGAGATGCCCGCGGCCAGGTTGGTGACCAGCGAGATGCCCAGCACCTCCAACCCTGCTTCGCGGGCGGCGACCGTCTCCAGCGTGGTGGACATCCCGACCAGGTCGCCGCCCAGGATGCCGGCCATCCGCACCTCCGCCGGGGTCTCGTACGCCGGGCCGCGGAACTGCACGTAGACCCCTTCGGGCAGATCGGGGTCGACCTCCCGAGCCAGATCACGGAGCCGCCGCGAGTAGGCCTCGGTGAGGTCGATGAACGTGGCCCCTCGCAGTGGTGTCGCCCCGGTCAGGTTCAGGTGGTCGCTGATCAGTACCGGGGTGCCTGGGTGCCAGCCACGGTTCAGGCCGCCGCAGCCGTTGGTGAGGACCAGGATCTTCGCCCCGCAGGCCGCCGCGGTCCGGACACCGTGCACCACGGCGTCCACGCCACGCCCCTCGTAGAAGTGGGTGCGACCGGTGAAGATGCCGGCGATCTTGCCCGTCGGTGTGCGGACCGCGCGGAGCGCGCCGCCATGACCAGCGACGGCTGGTGCGCTGAAGCCGGGCAGTTCCGCCAGGGACAGTTCACCGACCGTCTCACCGAGGTCGTCGGCGGCGGCCGACCAGCCCGAGCCCAGCACCATGGCCAGGTCCAGCCGAGTCAGGCCGAGCCGCTCCAGCAGATCGTGGGCGGCGTTCGTCGCAGTCGCCTTCGGGTCCTCGTCGGCCAGCATTCCCGCACTCTAGCCAGCGGGCTGGGGCGTCCGGGAGAGCAGCATCGACCAGTCGCCGGCGCAGCACCTACCAACCACTCGCGCACGGTCTCGACCGCAGCTCGGCCAGGTAGTCTGCGGGGGCCCCGGCCACCTCGGCGGCATCGGCCAGGATCCCGAGAGTGCGGGCACTGGGCAGTCCGCCCTCGAAGTCGTTGAGCACGTAGACCCAAGCCGTGGCCTCGCCCTCCAAGGTGGACACCCGCACCCGCACCTTGCGATACAGGCCCGAGTCCGCACTCTCCCAGCCGTCCAGGGTGGCCTCGTCGGCGTCGGTGACCTCGTACAGCGCGACAAAGACCTGCGAGTCGGGATCCTCGACGAGCGTCGGCAGTGCCCCGTCCCAGCCGTCGCCACCGAAGGTGATCCGCCAGCCGGTCAACCAGCCGATGCTCCGCAACGGCGAGTGCGGGCAGCGCGACGTCATCTGGGAGGGGTCGAGATTGCTCCCGTACGCGGCGTACTGCACGTGCAGGAGGCTACCGAACCAGCGTCGCTCACGCGCCGTGGAAGAATGCCGCAGGTGACCCGTGTCGTCATCATCGGCGGTGGCCCAGGAGGCTACGAGTCTGCGCTCGTCGCCAGTCAGCTCGGCGGCGAGGTGACCCTGGTCGACTCCGACGGACTCGGCGGCTCCGCGGTGCTCACCGACTGTGTCCCCTCCAAGACCTTGATCGCCACGGCCGAGGTGATGACCGAGGTGGCCGAGTCAGGCGAGCTGGGCATCCGGTTCGGGGCCAGGAACGACACCAACGCCGAGACAGTGCTGCACGTCGACCTCGCCGCGGTGAACCAGCGGGTGCTCGACCTGGCCGACCGCCAGTCCGGGGACATCGCGAGGCGGGTCGAAGGCCAGGGGGTCACGATCATCCAGGGCCGCGGCCGCCTCGACGGCCCTGAGCGGGTGGTCGTCGAGACCGAGGCCGGCGAGCAGGTCCTGGACGCGGACGTGATCTTGATCGCCACCGGTGCTCATCCGCGGGTGCTGCCCGACTCCGCGCCGGACGGGGAGCGGATCCTCACCTGGACGCAGGTGTACGCGCTCGACGAGCTGCCCGAGAAGCTGATCGTGGTCGGATCCGGGGTCACCGGCGCCGAGTTCGCCAGTGCCTACGACGCGCTGGGCTCCGAGGTCGTGCTGGTCTCCTCCCGGGATCGGGTGCTGCCGGGCGAGGACGCCGACGCGGCCCAGGTGCTGGAAGACGTGTTCTCCCGACGTGGCCTGACCGTCTTGTCGAAGTCGCGGGCCGAGTCGGTGACCCGCGACGGCGACCGGGTCACCGTCAAGCTCACCGACGGCCGCGAGGTCGTCGGCTCACACTGTCTGCTGGCGGTCGGGTCGGTTCCCAACACCGCACAGATGGGGCTGGAGGGGGCCGGCGTCACCCTTGACCGCGGCGGCTTCATCACCGTCGACAAGGTGTCGCGAACCGCCGCCCGCGGCATCTACGCCGCCGGCGACTGCACCGGCGTGCTGATGCTCGCCTCGGTGGCCGCCATGCAGGGCCGGATCGCAATGTGGCACGCGCTCGGGGACGCCGTCTCGCCGCTGGATCTCAAGATCGTCTCCAGCAACGTGTTCACCGCCCCCGAGATCGCCACGGTGGGAATGAGCCAGGCGCAGGCCGATGTGGCGGTGCCTCGGGTCGCCACCGTCAAGCTGCCGCTGCAGGGCAATGCCCGGGCCAAGATGCAGGGTCTGCGGGACGGCTTCGTCAAGGTGTTCTGTCTGCCGGTCACCGGCATCGTGGTGGGTGGCGTGGTGGTGGCGCCGCGGGCCAGCGAGCTGATCTACCCGCTGGCCATCGCCGTTGCCGAGCGGCTGACGGTGGATCAGGTGGCCAACTCGTTCACGGTCTATCCCTCGGTCTCGGGCTCGCTCGCCGAAGCGGCTCGGCAGCTCCACCTGCACGGCACCGATCTCGTCTCCAAGGAGTGACATGGGATATCTCACCGTCGGCCAGGAGAACTCCGTCGACATCGATCTCTACTACAACGACCAGGGTGACGGTCAGCCGGTCGTCCTGATCCACGGGTACCCGCTCAACGGCGCGTCCTGGGAGAAGCAGACGGCCGCGCTGCTGCAGGCCGGCTATCGGGTGATCACCTATGACCGCCGTGGCTTCGGCGACTCGAGCAAGCCGTCGACCGGCTACGACTACGACACCTTCGCGGCCGACCTGGCCACCGTGCTCGACGTGCTCGACCTGACCGACGTGGTGCTGGTCGGCTTCTCGATGGGCACCGGTGAGGTGGCTCGCTACCTGTCCCGCTACGGCGGCGACCGGGTGGCCAAGGCAGCGTTCCTCGGCTCACTGGAGCCGTACCTGCTGATCACCGACGACAACCCCGACGGCGCCGGACCGGCCGAGTTCTTCTCAGGCATCTCAGAGAACGTGGCGAAGGACCGGTACGCGTTCTTCACCGGCTTCTTCAACGACTTCTACAACCTCGACGAGTTCCTGGGCAGCCGGATCAGCGAGGAGGCTCTCCGCAACAGCTGGAACGTCGCCGCCGCCAGTGGTGCCTACGCCGCCGCGGCCGCTCCGCTGACCTGGCCGACCGACTTCCGGGCCGACATCCCCGCCATCACGGTGCCGGCCTTGATCGTGCACGGCACGGCTGACAACATCCTGCCGATCGACAAGACCGGCCGGAAGTTCACCCAGCTCCTCCCGGCTGCCACCTATGTCGAGGTGGAGGGCGCTCCGCACGGGCTGTTGTGGACCCACGCCGACGAGGTGAACGAGCACCTACTGGGCTTCCTCGCGAGCTGAACCGGCTTGGCCGGCCGAGCAGAATCGTTGTCGTGACAGTCGAGATCGCGCCGGTCGAGCTGACCGAGGGGCCGGAGGCGGTCGCCCGGCTGGCCGAGCTGCTGGGCGGCCGACGCTGGACCGCTCTGACCGGTGCGGGCGCCTCGACCGACAGTGGGATCCCGGACTATCGCGGCCCCACGTCCGCGCGGGCGACTCCGATGCAGTTCGCGGAGTTCATCGGCTCGACCTCGGCGCAACAGCGGTACTGGGCGCGGTCCTACCTCGGCTGGGGACGGATGCGGCACGCCGTACCCAATGCCGGTCATCGAGCACTGGTCGACCTCGAGTCCGCCGGACTGGTCGGCGTGGTCACCCAGAACGTCGATGGGCTGCACAGCCGCGCCGGCAGCAGGATGGTGGTGAGCCTGCACGGCGAGATCGCCTGGGTCGTGTGCCTGGAGTGCGGGGCCCGGCGGCACCGAGCAGAGATCCAGCGCCGACTGCAGGAGCTCAACCCCGACCTGGACGCTCAACCGCCGACCGAGCACGCCGAGCTGCGGCCGGACGGCGATGCCGTGGTCGACGACTGGAGCCGGTTCGTGCTCGAGACCTGCCGCGACTGCGGAGGTCCGCTCAAGCCGGATGTGGTGTTCTTCGGTGAGTCGGTGCCCAAGGCCCGTGTGGCCGTCGCCTACGAGCTGGTCGACGCCGGCGAGGTGCTGGTGGTTCTCGGGTCGTCGCTCACCGTGATGTCCGGACTGCGCTTCGTCCGGCACCTGGCCAAGCAGGGCAGGGAGGTGGTGATCGTCAACCGCGGGGCCACTCGCGGCGATCTCCTGGCCACGGTCAAGATCGACGGTGGCTGCGCCGAGACGCTGGTGCCGCTGGTGGCAGCGCTCGCCGGCTAGACCTGCTGTGCCGGCAGACCGCGGAGGGAAGAGCATTCGCAGGTCAGGTCCTCCTCAGCGCCTCTTGTGCTGCACGGCGAGGCATCGACTTCCGTGGCGCAACTGTGCGCCATGCTGCATGAGTCCTGGATGACGGGATATGGCGGCGGTAACAGGAATGGGGTCGAGCATGACGAGCGTGTCACGCGTGCTGAGTACTGTCCTCGGTGTCCTGTGCCTCGTGCTCACTCTGGCAAGCTGCGGCGTCAGCATCCCTGCCGATCCCGACGACACCCTGGAGCGCGTCCGCCAGGGCACGCTCCGTGTCGGCGTCTCACCCCAACCACCGTGGACCGGGGTGGATGCCGCCGGCGAGCCGGTGGGCCGGGACGTCGACCTGGTCGCCGACTTCGCCGCCGGACTCGGCGCCGAGGTCCGCTGGGTCGTCGGTGGCGAGGAGCAGCTGATCACCGCGCTGGAGCACGGCGACCTCGACCTGATGGTGGGCGGGCTCACCAAGGACACCCCCTGGACCGACAAGGCCGCCGTCACCCGCCCCTACGCACACGGAGTCGACGCCACCGGTGAGCCGATCGAGCTGGTGATGGCGACGCCCATGGGGGAGAACGCGTTCCTGCGCAGCTTGGAGACCTTCCTCTTCGAGCAGGAGCAGAGCCGATGAGCGAGCCGGCCTTCGGCAGGACGACCCTGCCGGAGCCGCAGGCCGACGCCCTCCGTCGAGCGGTCCGGCTGGAGTGGATCACGCTGGCGTTCCTCGCCGGGGCCATCACCTTGGTGGGTTTGGTGCTCGGCAACTCGCAGGCCATGAAGGCGGCCTGGATCGAGGACCTGCTGTCGGTGCTGCCGCCGATCAGCTTCCTGCTGGCCGTCCGGCTGGTCAGCCGTCCTCCCAGCGTGGATCGACCCTACGGCTTCCACCGCTCGATCGGGGCCGCGCACCTGGTGTCGGGCACGGCGCTGCTCATCATGGGCGGTTTCCTGGTGGTCGACTCCTCGATCGGGCTGATCAGCGCCGAGCACCCGGCGATCGGCTCGGTGGCCATCGGCGGTCAGCTGATCTGGTTGGGGTGGCTGATGATCGGGGCCATGGTGATCACCGGGGTGCCGCCGGTTCTGCTCGGCCGGGCGAAGATGAAGCTGGCGGAGACGCTCCACGACAAGGTGCTGTACGCCGACGCGGACATGAACAAAGCCGACTGGCTGACCGCGCTCGGCTCGATCATCGGCGTGATGGGCATCGGGCTGGGATTGTGGTGGACCGACGCCGTGGCGGCGCTGTTCATCGCCGCCACGATCGTCTCCGACGGCATCAAGAACCTGCGATCCGCCGTCCGTGATCTGATGGACGCCCGACCGACCACGTACGACAACGCCCGCCCGCACCCGGTCCTGCCGCAGGTGGTCGCCCTGCTCCGCAAGCTGGACTGGGTGCGCGACGCGGGTGTGCGGGCCCGGGACGAGGGACACGTGTTCCACGTCGAGGCGTTCGTGGTTCCGGCGTCCACCCCGACGGTCGCGATGCTGGAGGAGGCTCGACGCCGTTGCATCGCGCTGGACTGGCGGCTGGAGGACGTCGTCGTGATCCCCGTCGACGAGCTGTCACCGATCGTGGACACACGGTCGGAGGAACACGCGGACACCTGACCACCTGCCGGTGCCGTGCGGTTCGGCTAGTCGCCGAAGATGCCGCCGAACATGTCGCCGAGGCCCTCACCGAGTCCGCCGATGCCCTCGCCGATGCCTTCGCCGATATCGCCGATCCCCTCGCCGATGCCGGTGAACATGCTGCCCCCGCCGCCGAACAGGAAGCTGCCGATCAGCGCGCCGGTCAGCAGGTCGCTGCCGCTCCAGCGGCTGTAGTACCCCTGCGCCCACGGAGCGTACGCCTGACCACCCTGCCAGTAGGGCACCCGCTGGGCGCCCACCTGCACCGTGCGGATGTAGGGATCGGCCCCGGCCAGCACCCGTTCGGCGTCGGCCGGACAGGCTGGCACAGCACGCGGGACGCCACCCGGCGGTGCCCAGTCGACGTCCTGAGAGGACGGGCCGTGTGCCGGGTTGAAGAAGCAGGGCGGCCGCTTGGCCGGCAGCGGCTGGTCGTTCACCCGCGCCTTGACGCAGGCGATCGCATACCGTCCGTCCTCGAGGATCTCGGTGACGTGCTTGATCTCATCCGGCTGGCGCACCTGGTCCAGGGACATCTTCGCGTTCTCGTACGCGTCCAGAGCTCGCTGGTAGTCCTGCTGCATCGCCTCGTCGAGCGGGTGACCTGCCACATCGGTGTCGAGCCGCTGCAGCTCTTCGCCGAACTTGGTGACGTCCTCGTCGGCGGCCCGCTTGGAGGTGGACAGCTGGTTCTCCAGCTCGGCCTGTTGCTCCGCCTCCCGCTGCTGGACGGCTTTGCGCCGATACAGCAGTGAGCCGCCGACCACGGCGGCCACGAGGAGGAGGACGAGCACTTCAGTCATGGGTTCCAGTCTCTCCCGATAGATCTGGACAAGCGGTCCGCGCACGCCTTTCTTACAGAGTTTTTGGGGCCGTGGACGATCTGGGACGGCATCATATCGGCGGCTCTCCGTTGTTGATCTTGGTTTCCTCACCTCTGGTGTCGACGATCCGGCCTCGCAGTCAGGTGTCGATGCGACCCTCACCGTCAGGTGTCGACGATCCGACCCTCACCGTCAGGTGTCGACGATCCGACCCTCACCGTCAGGTGTCGACGATCCGACCCCCTCACCGTCAGGTGTCGACGATCCGACCCCCTCACCGTCAGGTGTCGACGATCCGACACAGCACCGAGCCGCTCGTCACGGTGGCACCGGCCTCCGCGTCCAGGTCGGTGACCTTGCCCGCTCGATGGGCGTTGATCGGCTGCTCCATCTTCATGGCCTCCAGCACGACGACCAGATCACCGGCCCGGACCTCATCCCCAGCAGCCACGGCGACCTTGACGATGGTGCCCTGCATGGGAGAGGTGAGAGCTTCGCCGGACTGGCCGTCACCGCTCCGGGCGGCTCCGCTGCCGCCTCGCCCAGAATTGCCCGGTCGCCCCGACTTCCCCGGCTGCACTGCCCGGCCCGCGCCGGCGGCCTTCGATCCGCCGAGTCCGGCGGGGACGACGACCTCCAGGCGCTTGCCGTCGACCTCGACCACGACCCGGGTCTTCTCCTCGGCTTCGGGAGCAGGGGTGGACTCGCCGGCGTACGGTGCGATCTGGCCGGAGAACTCGGTCTCGATCCACCGCGTGTGCACTCCGAAGTGGCCATCCGACGCCGTGAAGGCCGGATCGTTCAGCACGGCCCGATGGAAGGGCACGACCGTCGGCATCCCGTCGACCTCGAGCTCGGCCAGCGCCCTCCGTGATCGGGCCAGGGCCGTGTTCCGGTCGGAGCCGGTGACGACGATCTTGGCGATCAACGAGTCGAACGCGCCCGGCACCGTCATCCCCGCCAGGTATCCGTCGTCGACCCGCACCCCTGGGCCTGTCGGCGGTCGCCATGCGGCCAGCGTGCCCGGGGCGGGAAGGAATCCCCGGCCCGGATCCTCTGCATTGATCCGGAACTCGATCGAATGGCCTTGCACGGAAGGATCATCGAAGCCGAGCGGCTCCCCGGCGGCGATCCGGAACATCTCCCGGACGAGGTCGAGACCAGTCACCTCCTCTGACACCGGGTGCTCTACCTGCAGGCGGGTGTTCACCTCCAGGAAGGAGATGGTGCCGTCCTGGCCGACCAGGAACTCGCACGTCCCCGCGCCGACGTAGCCGGCTTCGGCCAGGATCGCCTTGGACGCCGTGTACAGGCGGTCGATCTGCTGCTCGGACAGGAAGGGAGCCGGTGCCTCCTCGACCAGCTTCTGGTGCCGACGCTGCAGCGAGCAGTCGCGGGTGGAGACCACGACGACGTTGCCATGGGCGTCGGCCAGACACTGCGTCTCGACGTGCCTGGGGCGATCGAGGTAGCGCTCGACGAAGCACTCACCGCGGCCGAAGGCGCTGACGGCCTCGCGCGTGGCGGACTCGAACAGGTCGGCGACCTCGTCCATGCTGCGGGCGACCTTGAGGCCGCGGCCACCGCCCCCGTACGCCGCCTTGATCGCGATCGGCAGCCCGTGCTCCTCGGCGAAGGCGATCACCTCGTCAGCACCGGCCACGGGATCGGCGGTGCCTGGCACCAGCGGAGCACCGACCTTCTCGGCGATGTGCCGAGCCCTCACCTTGTCGCCGAGCGCCTCGATGGCCGACGGTGGTGGCCCGATCCAGGTCAACCCTGTGTCGATCACCGCCCGGGCGAACTCGGCGTTCTCTGCCAAGAACCCGTACCCGGGATGGATTGCGTCGGCACCGGACTTCCCGGCCACGGTGATGATCTTGCTGATGTCCAGGTAGGAGTCGGCTGGGGTCGTGCCGCCGAGCGCATAGGCGTCGTCGGCGAGCCGAACGAACAGGGCGTCGGCGTCGGGTTCGGCGTAGACGGCGACACTACGGAGCCCGGCGTCGGCTGCGGCCCTGATGACCCGGACCGCGATCTCCCCGCGGTTGGCGACGAGCACCTTGGTGATGGGCACTCTGCGGAGCATAGTGCCGGACAAGGGTGTGGGGTCTCGGGGGAGTATGAGTCTCCCGAGACCCCACGGTGTGGCTCGAGATCTGACCTTCTCGGGCCGATCGGTCGGGACGTGCGGTTCCGTCACATGTCAGGTGTGACGCGGTGGGTTTCCCCTCCGTATGATCCTCGTCCTGGCGTCCGATCCACATCCCTTGCGAGATGCGTAGGGAAGTTCTACTCCTGGTGCTCGGCGTGGCGCAAGGGGTAACCAGGAATGGGTTTCGTGCGCCTCGTCGGCGTCGCTCGAAGTGGCACCGGCGCGCTAGCCTGACGACGTGGAACCGGAGCCGGACGGCAAGGACTGGACCTGGACCCTCACCCGACGATGTGAGCAGTGCGGTCTCGCGGCGGGCGAGGTGTCGCCCGAGGAGGTGCCCGAGCGGGCCTTCGTCGCTGCCGAGGAGTGGGTCGCCATCCTGCGATCCAGTCCGGCCGTCAATGCCCGGCCGGAGCCGACGACCTGGTCACCGCTGGAGTACGGCGCTCACGTCCGAGACGTGTTCCGGCTGTTCGACGCTCGGACGGCGTTGATGCTCACCGAGGACGTTCCCACCTTCGAGAACTGGGACCAGGACGAGACCGCCAGGGCGGAGCGCTACGCCGAGCAGGATCCCGAGGTGGTGGCCGACCAGCTCGAGGCCGCCGCGCTCGCCTACGTCGACCGACTGCGTTCGCTGCAACCCGAGCAGCTGGAGCGGAGGGGTCGCCGCTCGAACGGCTCGGAGTTCACCGTGGCCAGCCTCAGCCAGTACTTCCTGCACGACGTCATCCACCACCTGTGGGATGTCACCGGTCAGCAGGACGCCGCCACCTCGCTCGAGCTCGGCTGAGGCGCGCTAGCGCCAGCGCTAGTCGACGTCGGTGAAGTGCTCCACCCGCGGCGGCTCGGCGAAGTAGGGCCCGATGGCCGACCGCCAGGCCTTGAAGCGCTCAGTGCCCCGGAAGTTGTTCTCGTGCGCGTCGACGGAGTCCCACTCGACCATCAGCACGAACCGCTTGGCCGTCTCGACGCCGCGAGTCATCCGGACGGACCGACAGCCGTCGCTGCTGAGCAGCTGCTCTCGGGCGCCGAGGTACGCGGCAGCGAAGCCGTCGGCATCCGTCACGTCGAAGATCGCCACCTCGAGAACCATGGTGCGATCCTTACACACACCGCTACAGCGGCAGCTTGCGGAAGATCGGCCGGGGCACGTGACGCAGGCCCGACATCACCATTCGCATCGGTGCTGGGACCCAGATCAGCTCCTTGCGTCCCTTGACCCCCGTGACGACCGCTTCCGCGACGTCTTCCGGGGTCACCGCCAGCGGCGCCTCGTCCAGGCCCTCGGTCATCTTGGAGCGGACGAAGCCGGGCCGCACCACCAAGACACCGACACCGCTGTCACGGAGCGCCTCGCCGAGACCGAGGTAGAAGCCGTCCAGACCGGCCTTGGTCGACCCGTAGACGAAGTTCGACCGGCGTACCCGTTCCCCGGCGACGCTCGACAACGCCACGATCCGCCCGTGTCCTTGTGACCGCAGTCGGCCGGCGAGCAGCACGCCGAGGTGCACGGGCGCGGTGTAGTTGACCTCGATCAGCTCCAAGGCGGTGTCCGGATCGGTCCAGGCCCGCTCCGCGTCGCCGAGCAGACCGAAGGCCACCACCGCGATGTCGATGTCCCCACCGGCGAAGGCCGCTTCGATCGTGGCGGCGTGGGTCTGCGGCGCCCGCGCCTCGAGATCGACCTCGCTCACCTCGCAGCCCAGCGTCGTCAGCTCCGCCGCGGCTTCCGTGCGCCGCTGCGTGGGGCGGGCGGCCAACACCACCCGCAGCCGTCGGCCGATGGCGTACCGGCGGGCGATGGCCAGCGCGATGTCCGACGTGCCGCCGAGCAGCAGCAGGGACTGGGGGTTGCCGACGGCATCGATCACGATGGAGCTCCTGAACGGTTCAGAGGTGGAGACGGCGGCTGAGGTCGGAGGTGAACAGGTGGCCGGGATCGACCCGCTTCCGAACCGCCAGGAAGTCGTCGAGTCGCGGGTACATCTGGCGGAAGGTGCCGGCTCCGAGACGGGAGTCCTTGGCCAGGTAGCACCGACCACCGGCGGCCACGACCTGCTCGTCGAGAGTGTTGCAGAGCCGGTCCAGACCGTCCTCGATGGGCAGGTCGACGGTGAGCGTCCAGCCAGGCATCGGGAAGGAGAGCGGGGCGGCGTTGCCGGGACCGAACCGCTTGAGCACGTTGAGGCAGGACAGGTGCCCGGACGTGACGATCAGCTCGACACAGCGACGGAACGTCTCGTGCTCGGAGAAGGGGACCGCGAACTGGTACTGCAGGAAGCCGTTCGGTCCGTAGACCCGGTTCCACTCGGCCACGATGTCGAGCGGGTGGAAGAACGTGGTGATGTTCTGGATCTCACCGACCCGGTTCTTCGGTGCTTTGCGGAACCACATCTCGCTGAACGCCTTGGCCGTCAGCTTGTTGACCATCCGGTTCGGGAAGACCTCCGGGATGGTGCCGAACGACGGCGCCACGAACCTGAGTGGCTCGCTGCGCAGCTTGGTCGGTAGGTCGCTGATCTTGGCCTTGTCGCCACGAGTGAGGACGGCGCGGCCGAGGTGCTTGCCCCGGGTGACGGCGTCGAACCAGGCGACCGAGTAGGTGTAGCTCTGGTCACCGTCGGTCATGCTCGCCATCAGGTCGTCGAGGTCCGTGCAGCGTTGCGTGTCGACGGTGAAGTAGGCGGTTTCCGTGCGTTGCAGAGCGACCGTGGCCTGCAGGATCACACCGGTCAGGCCCATGCCGCCGACAGTGGCCCAGAAGAGCTCGCGATCATCGCCGTTCGGGGTGATCGTGTGGACGTCGCCATCGGCCGTCAGCAGTTCCAGTGACCGTACGTGGTTGCCGAAGCTGCCCTGGGTGTGGTGGTTCTTGCCGTGCACGTCCGCGGCTACCGCGCCGCCGATGGTGACCTGGCGGGTGCCGGGCAGGACGGGCACCCACAGCCCGAACGGCAGCAGCGCCTTCATCAGGGCGTCGATGCTCACCCCCGCCTGGACCGTCACCGTCGGGATCTCGGACTCCGCGTCGACGTGCAGGATCTTGTCGAGGCGGGTCAGGTCCAGCGTCGTCCCGCCGGCATTCTGGGCTGCGTCGCCGTACGAGCGACCGAGCCCGCGGGGCACCACGCCGCGGCCGCCGGCAGTGCGGAGCGCGGAGACCGCGTCGGCGACGCTGTCGATCTGAGCGAGCCGGGACCGGGTGGTGGCGGTCCGCCCCCAGCCGTGCAGCTCCACCAGCTCGTCCGGCACCGGCAGCTGGGTCTCGTAGGCGGGGGAGGGCACGATCCGGGTCTCCTCGTGCGGGAAGTCCAGCTCGTTCATGCTCGGAACCCAAGGCCGAACACCGCGATCGAGATGGTGGCCAACCAGATCACTCCCAATCCTTGCAGTACGTGGTCGTGCAGCACGACGTCCTCGGGCTCTCCTGCCTGACCGGCGTCCACCTCGAGTGCGTACTGCAGCATGCCCAGGGTGAACGGGGCGATGGAGATCGCCGTCCACGGTACGCCGAGCAGCGGGTTCAGCCGGTTCTCGAAGGCCCACAGGCTGTAGCAGGTGACCACCAGCACGGCGGCGAGGATCCAGACGAAACGCAGGTACGACAGCGAGTAGTGGTCCAACGACCTGCGAGTCCCGGCTTCGGCGCCGACCGAGACCAGCTCGGAGTAGCGCTTGCCGGCCACCATGAAGAGTGAGCCGAACGCGGCGACCAGCAGGAACCACTGGCTGAGGGCCACGCCGACCGCGACGCCGCCGGCGATGGCGCGCAGCAGGAAGCCGCTGGAGACGACGGCCAGGTCGATCACCGGCAGGTGCTTGAGGACGGTGGAGTAGAGGATCTGGATGGCGACGTAGACGGCCAGAGTGATCCCCAGGGCCGGTGCTACCCAGAACCCCAGGGCCAGACCGCCGATGCCCAGCACGATCGCCATCACCGCGGCCACCGGCACGCTCAGCTCGCCGGCCGCGATGGGCCGGAAACGCTTCCGGGGGTGGAGCCGATCCTCCTCGACATCCCGGATGTCGTTCAGCAGGTAGACCGCCGAGCTCACCAGACAGAACGTGACGAAGGCCAGGGCGACCCCGCGCAGCACGGCCGGCTCGAACAGCCGTCCGGCGGCCAGCGGGGCCAGGACGACCAGGAAGTTCTTCACCCACTGACGTGGGCGGAGCCCCCGCAGCGGCGCGGGCAGCCGGCTCACCGGGCGCTCCAGGGTCTCAGACATCGTTTGAGAGGGTATCCGCCGCCGCGGCAGACCGGCTGCGGCGCCTGGCGGCGCGGGATGGCCGGTGGTCGGCTGCAGTACGGCCGGAGGTGAGCGCGGCGAGCGAGCAGCTGCTCCGGCTAAGTTGGCTGGCATGGTTGCAGGTGGTCGGTCGTCCCTGGTCGCCGTCGCCGCGGCAGCCATCCTCGGCCTGGTCGGGTGCAGCGCGGCACCCAGCGATCCGATCCCCAGTGATCCGAGCCCGACCGCTGCTCCGGCGAGCTCGCCGCCCAGCAGCGCGTCGAGTCCGACGTCCGGCTCGCCGTCGCCGAGCTCGTCGACCGCATCACCGTCCGCAGCGACCGACACCCCGACCGTGCCTGGCCGTACGCTGCGCCAGCTCGGCTTCGAGAACGGCCCGTTGGATGAGTTCTCGGTGCCGAGCGATGCAGTCATCTCGACCAGCGTCGACCAGCCGAACGCGGTGACCCTGGTGCTGTCCCGACCCAGTCCGCAGGTGGTGGAGGAGTATCTGCGGGCGACGCTGCCGGGCGAGGGTTTCACGATCGGCGCGCGCGGCAGCTCGGGGGGCGGCGCGATGACCTTCGAGGGCAACGGTTGGCGAGGCGGCTTCACCGGAACCGCCGGGACCTCAGCGATCGTGCTGCGGCCGGTCTGACTCAGGCGGGTCGGCTCAGGCGGGCGTACGCAGCGAGGTCCAGCTCACCCCGAGATCGGCGAGCAGCAGGCGCAGCAGCGGCAGGCTGATCCCGACCACGTTGTGGTGATCACCCTCGATCCTGGTCACGTAGGGACCACCGAGGCCGTCGATGGTGAAGGCCCCGGCCACCAGCAACGGCTCCCCGGTGGCCACGTACGCCTCGATCTCGGCGTCGTCGAGGTCGGCGAAGAAGACCGTCGTTGAGGCGGTGGCGGTCCGGGTGGCGCCGCCGGGGACCCGGACCAGATGGTGGCCGGTGTGCAGGACGCCGCTGCGGCCGCGCATGAACCGCCACCGATGCCGCGCATCGGCGGCGTCGACCGGCTTGCCGAGGGCCAGGCCGTCGAGCTCGAGCATCGAGTCGCAGCCGATGATCACGGTGTCCGCGGGTACGTCGTCCCCGCCGGCGCGTCGGGTCGCCACTGCTTCGGCCTTGGCCCGGGCCAGCGACGCCACCAGGTCCTGGACGGTGTCGGCCCGGATCGTGTCCTCGTCGACGCCGGAGATGTCCACCTCGGGCACCAGTCCCGCTCGTTGCAGGGTGGACAGCCGAGCCGGGGACGCGGAGGCGAGAACGAGCCGGGGGACGCTCATTCGCCCTAGGTTAGGTGGATGCCTCTCGACGAGAACTCCCAGTGGTGGCGTCGCGCCGTCGTCTGCCAGATCTATCCCCGCTCGTTCGCCGACGCCGACGGCGACGGCACCGGTGACGTGCTCGGGATGATCGGACGTCTCGAGTACCTCGCGTCGCTCGGTGTCGACGCCATCTGGGTGAGTCCCTGGTTTCCCTCGCCGCTGGCCGACGGTGGCTACGACGTCAGCGACTACCGCGGCATCTTGCCGGAGTTCGGCACCCTGGAGCAGGCCGACGAGTTCGTCACCAGGGCGCACGATCTGGGGCTCCGGGTTCTGATCGACCTGGTGCCGAACCACAGCAGCGACGAGCACCCGTGGTTCCAGCAGGCGCTCGCCGGCGGTCCGGGCTCACCCGAGCGCGCGCTCTACCTGTTCCGGGCCGGCCGGGGGGAGAACGGCGACGAGCCGCCGAACAACTGGCCGGCGATCTTCGGTGGCGGTGCCTGGGAGCGGACGACGAACGCCGACGGCACCGCCGGCGAGTGGTACCTGCACCTGTTCGACCCGAAGCAGCCGGACTGGAACTGGGAGAACCCGGCCGTCGCCGACGAGCGCCACCCACCTGGGTGCTGGCCAACCACGACACCACCCGGGTGGTGACCCGCTACGGCCGCCCGGTCACCGGGGCTCGCTTCACCGCTGACGGCATGGACTTCGGGGCCTTCGCCGGGATCGGCTCGGTGCCCGAGGCAGCGACCGACGTGGCGCTGGGCCGTCGCCGTGCCCGGGCGGCTGTGCTGCTGGAGATGGCGCTGCCCGGAGGGGCGTACGTCTACCAGGGTGACGAGCTGGGTCTGGAGGAGGTCGAGGACATCCCGGAGGCGCTGCTGCAGGACCCGAGCTGGGAGCGGTCCGGGCACGTGGTCCGCGGGCGGGACGGCTGCCGCGTGCCGATCCCGTGGTCAGGGACGGAGGCACCCTACGGCTTCGGGTCTGCCGACCATGCGCCGTGGCTTCCGCAGCCCGAGCACTGGGCCGCACTGACGGCTGAGGCACAAGAGGGTGATCCGGCCAGCCACCTGTCGCTCTACCGAGCGGTGCTGGCCGAGCGCCGACGCAACCCGGCCCTGGGCGACGGCACGCTCAGCTGGGTCGCCGACGTACCCGACGGCGTCCTGGCCTTCGATCGTGAGCCGAGCTTCCGCTGCGTCGTGAACTTCGGGCCCGATCCGTACGAGCTGCCGGCCGACGCGGAGATCCTGCTGGCCTCCGGCGATCCGTCCGTCCGCAGCCTCGGTGTCGACGAGGCGGTCTGGCTGAGGGTGTGACGAGTCCTAGCGCCTGCCGCCGCCGAGCAGGCCGCCCAGCATGTCGAGAATCGAACCGCCACCGCTACTCTGCCCACCCTGCCCCGCCTGACCTCCGGACATGCCGCCGAGGATGGAGCCGAGCAGGTCGGTCAGCCCACCACCGGTACCGGTCTGCTGGTCGGCACCGCCCCTCATCCGCTGGGAGAGGTAGGACAACACGATCGGCGCCAGGATCGGCAACAGCTTCTTGATCAGGTCGCCGTTGTCGCCGAGGTTGCTGCCGAGCGTCTGGGCAACGGCTCCGGAGTTGTCGCCGAACACGTGGCTGACGATCTTCTCCCCGTCACCGGTGTCGACCTCGTCGAGGTTCACCCCACCTTCGACCAGCTTCGGCGAGTGGTTGTTCAGCGCCCCAGCCAGGGACGCCTCGCCGTCCGGGTCTGCCGCGTTGGCCTGCATCCCGCCCACCAGGGCCGGCAGCGCCTCGCGGACCGCGGCCTCGGCCGTCGCGTCGTCGACGCCCAGCTGGCCGGCCAGGGCGCTGATCGGGATGTTCGCCATGATGTCGTCGATCGAGCTCATCGTCGGGCCCTTCGTCTCGTGGGGGCCCGCCGACCGCGCCCCTCGCTCGCAGACTACTCAGCGGTGACGGGCCGAGAGCCGCCAGGCGGTCGGCCCAGGCCGCAAGGTTGTCCGCACACCTGCGCTGCGGTCGGTCCAGCCGCTGGGTGCCGGCGTCGGTTCGCCAGCGCCGCTCGGCTGGGACAGGGCCGTCAGCACGACGACCACCGCGGCCAGCTCCGCCGCCGTGGGGTGGCCGGAAACGACCTCGAGGACCGGGGGACCGTCCGGACCGACGTCGTTCGCAGGCTCGATCGCGGTCACACGGTCTGTCGATCTCACAGTGTTCGCCGGATCACAGGGGGATGTTCCCGTGCTTCTTGGGCGGCAGTGTCTCCCGTTTGGTCCGCAGCAGCCGAAGCACCCGGGTGATCTCCACCCGTGTCTCGTGCGGCATGATCACCGCGTCAACGTAGCCGCGCTCCGCGGCCAGGTACGGGTTGGCGAGCTCGTCGTCGTACGCGGTGATCAGCTCGGCGCGCCGGGCCTCCGGGTCGTCGGCGTCGGCGATCTCCTTGCGATACAGGATGTTCACCGCACCCTGCGCGCCCATCACCGCGACCTGGGCGGTCGGCCAGGCCAGGTTGACGTCGGCACCCAGGTGCTTGGAACCCATCACGTCGTAGGCGCCGCCGTAGGCCTTGCGGGTGATCACGGTGACCAGCGGGACGGTCGCCTCGGCGTACGCGTAGATCAGCTTGGCACCGCGACGGATGATGCCGTTCCACTCCTGGTCGGTGCCGGGCAGGAAGCCTGGTACGTCGACGAACGTGATCACCGGGACGTTGAAGGCGTCGCAGGTCCGGACGAAGCGGGCCGCCTTCTCCGAGGCGTCGATGTCGAGGCAGCCGGCGAAGTGCAGCGGCTGGTTCGCCACCACGCCGACGCTGCGCCCGTCGACGCGGCCGAACCCGACGACGATGTTGGGCGCGAACAGGGTGTGCACCTCACAGAACTCGCCGTCGTCGAGAACTCGCGAGATCACCTCGTGCATGTCGTACGGCTGGTTGGGCGAGTCCGGGATGACGGAGTCCAGGGCGAGGTCGTCGTCGGTCGGGTCCAGGGCGCTGCCGGCATCGTAGGCCGGCGGGTCCTCCAGGTTGTTCTGCGGCAGGTAGGACAGCAGCTCGCGGACGTAGGAGATCGCGTCCTCCTCGTCGACACCGAGGTAGTGCGCGTTGCCGGACTTCGTGTTGTGAGTCCGCCCACCGCCCAGCTCCTCCATGCTGACGTCCTCGCCGGTGACGGTCTTGATCACGTCCGGACCGGTGATGAACATCTGGGACGTCTGGTCCACCATCACCACGAAGTCGGTCAACGCGGGGGAGTAGACGTGACCGCCGGCCGCGGCCCCCATGATCAGCGAGATCTGCGGGATCACCCCGGAGGCGTGAGTGTTGCGGCGGAAGATCTCCCCGTACAGGCCGAGGGAGACCACGCCCTCCTGGATCCGCGCCCCGCCGCCCTCGTTGATGCCGATCAGCGGGCAGCCTGTCTTGAGGGCGAAGTCGATGATCTTGACGATCTTCTCCCCGTACACCTGACCCAGGCTGCCGCCGAACACGGTGACGTCCTGGCTGAACACGCACACCGGACGCTCGTCGACGGTGCCGAACCCGGTGATCACCCCGTCCCCGAACGGGCGCCTCTGCTCCATCCCGAACGACGTCGAGCGGTGCCGGGCGAACTCGTCGAGCTCGAGAAAGCTGCCCTCGTCGAGCAACATCTCGATCCGTTCGCGGGCGGTCTGCCTGCCCCGCGCGTGGTGTCGCTCGACGGCAGCCTCGGAGCCGGCGTGCAGGGCCTGTGCGACCCGCTGCTCGAGGTCGGCGATCTTCCCGGCGGTGGTGTGGATGTCGACGTCGCCCATGTCCCCGCACCCTATTCCCGCCGGCGCACTACGGTGAGGCGGTGACGTACGGCGACCCGCTCGACACCGCCGGACTGCAGGCGGCCCTCGCCGATGCGGACCGGCTCTGGAGCGGTGCCGAGGTGCTGCCGGAGACCGGCTCCACCAATGTCGAGCTCGCGGCCCGCGCCCGAGCCGGTGCGCCGTCCGGGTTCGTGCTGGCCACCGACCACCAGACCGCGGGCCGCGGTCGCCTGGGCCGGACCTGGACCGCGCCGAGAGGCAGCTCGATCGCCATGTCGGTGCTGCTGCGACCCGCTCGGGAGCCGGCGATCTGGACCTGGCTACCGTTGCTGGCCGGTCTCGCCGTGGCGGACAGCCTGCGCGCGATGGCGGACGTGCCGGCAGTGCTCAAGTGGCCCAACGACGTGCTCGTCGACGGGGCGAAGATCTGCGGCATCCTCGCCGAGCGGGTGGACGCGCCGAGCGGAGCAGCCTGCGTGCTGGGTCTGGGCATCAACGTGCAGCTCGCCGCCGACGAGCTGCCGGTGCCGACCGCGACCTCGCTGGCGGTGCTGCGTCCCGGCCGGACGTTCGTCCGGGCCGAGATCATGGCCACCGTGCTCGCGGCCCTGGCGCTGCTCTACCACCGCTGGCAGGCCTGCCGCGACCGGGAGCTGATGGGGGAGTACCTGGCTCGCTGCGACACCCTCGGCCGAACCGTCCGGGTGCTGCAGGCTGACGGGACGAGTGCCGAGGGCCAGGCGGTCGATGTGGACGCTGCGGGGCGGCTCCGGGTGCGGACGGCCACCGGCGTCGAGGTCTTTGCCGCCGGTGACGTGCTGCATCTGCGCTGACCAGCGGGGGGTTGTCGGCGGTCGGGGGTGATCTGCGGTCCGGCGCCGGTGTTGCCTTGCTGTGTCAGCATGGTCGGGTGGGGTTGTCGGCCAAGCTGCTGGGCACGGATGAGCGCGTGCTGATGCACATGCGCACCCACGGCAAGGCCCTGTTCTGGCCCGCGATGGGTCTGATCGGCTGCGGTGCGCTGCTCGGGGCGGGGGCCGCCCTGATTCCGTACGACTTCCGCCCGGTCGGGCAGTTCGCGGTGGCGATCGTGGTCGGCGTGCTGTGCACCTGGTGGACTGTGATCCCGTTCCTGCGGTGGCGGACCACCACCTACACCTTGACCAACTACCGGCTGATCACCCGCACCGGGATCCTCAACAAGACCGGCACCAACCTGCCGCTGGCCCGGGTCAACGACGTGACGTACGAGCGGAGCCTGGCCGACCGGATGCTCGGCTGCGGGACCCTGAGGGTGCAGACCGCGGCGGACGCCGGTCCGGTGGTGCTGCCCGACGTCCCCGACGTGGAGGACGTGCACGTGACCATGAGCGAGCTGATCCACGGTCCTGCCGTCCGCGGATGATCCGTGCCAGGCTGGCCCGATGGTCAGCTTTGTCTCGCACCTGGCGATCGACGCCCACGACGCGTACGCCCAGTCGGTCTGGTGGGCGGAGGTGCTCGGCTACGCCGAGGATCCCGATGACCCCAACGAGCCCGATCACGAAGAGTGCATGATCTTCTCTCCGGACGGCCACACCCGGTTGCTGTTCATCGAGGTGCCGGACGAGAAGCTGGGGAAGAACCGGCTGCACCTGGACCTGCGGCCCGCCGACGGCGATCGGGATACCGAGCTCGCCCGGTTGCTCGGTCTCGGGGCCACCCAGGTCGACGACCGACGGCTGCCGGACGGGCGCGGCTGGGTCGTGTTGGCCGATCCCGAGGGCAACGAGTTCTGCATCCTGCGCAGCACCGCTGAAATGGAGCGCCGGCCCTAGTCCTCGAAAGGGCCCGCTGCCGGGTCCTCGACCGGCACTCCGGTTCGGGTATCGCCGGTGAAGACGAACTTGCGGTACGACCAGAAGCGGAACAAGGTACCCAGCCCGAGCCCGATGACGTTGCCGGACAGGTTGTCGGCCAGCGGCGAGGTGAGGCCCAGCAGGTAGTGGGAGATGGCCAGGCACGCCGCACCGATCCCGATGGCGATCCCGTTCAGCAGCAGGAAGATCGGCATCTCCCGCCAGGGGTTCCCCTTCTCCCGGTGCCGGTAGGTCCAGTATCGGTTGCCCAGGTAGGTGATCACCGTGGCTGCTCCGATGGCGATCACCTGAGCGGTGATCGGCTTCGCGGCCAGCACTCCTGCGCCGCCGGGGCCGGCGTAGCGGAGCACGTTGAACACCACGAACTGCAGCGCGACGCCGGTGAGCCCGACGATGCCGAACTTGATCGCCTCCGGACCCAGATGGGAGACCCTGTCCCAGAGTCGGCGGACGGGGTGGTCGGTCGGGGTCGGCATGACGGCTCCACCCTACCGGCCGGTCGGTGGCCACCCCGTGATCTTCTGGTGCCGCTGGCAGACCCTCGATGAAAGGCATGAAATGAGTCACTCGGCCGTACGAGCGGTGATCGACCTCGATGTGACCGGACCGACGATCAGCCGACACCTGTACGGGCACTTCGCCGAACACCTCGGCCGCTGCATCTACGGTGGGTTCTGGGTGGGCGAGGACTCGGCGCTGCCCAACGTCGGGGGCATCCGCAGCGACGTGGTCGATGCCCTGCGGGCCCTGGACATCCCGAACCTGCGCTGGCCCGGTGGCTGCTTCGCGGACGAGTACCACTGGCGAGACGGCATCGGACCGCGTGACCGGCGCCCGAGGATGGTGAACACCCACTGGGGCAACGTGGAGGAGAACAACCACTTCGGCACGCACGAGTTCATGGCGCTGTGCGAGCTGCTCGGCGCCGACCCGTACGTCAACGGCAACGTCGGCAGCGGGACGGTCCAGGAGATGAGCGAGTGGGTGGAGTACCTGACGCGCGACGGCGATTCGCCGATGGTGGCGTTGCGCAAGGCGAACGGCCGGGAACAGCCCTGGCGGGTGCCGTTCTGGGGCATCGGAAACGAAGCCTGGGGCTGCGGCGGCAACCTGCGTGCGGAGACGTACGCCGACCTCGCCCGCCGGTACGCCACCTTCTGCCGTGATCACGGCGACAACCGGCTGACCCGCATCGCCGCCGGCGCGGCCGACGACGACCTCACTTGGACCCGAGCGCTGATGGAGGCGGTCAGCTGCTTCGGCTGCACCCGCGAGCCGCGGGCGACGTTCCAGGCCATCTCCTTCCACTACTACACACACTCCGGTGAGGGCATCCACACCGAGTCGGCGACCGCTTTCGACGCCGACCAGTACTACGCCACGATGGCCAAGGCGGCCGACATCGACCGGGTGATCCGAGCGCACTCCGCCGTGATGGACGTCTACGACCCCGGTCGGCAGATCGGCCTGGTCTGCGACGAGTGGGGGACGTGGTGGACCGTCGAGCCGGGCACCAACCCCGGGTTCCTCTACCAGCAGAACACGCTGCGGGACGCCCTGGTCGCCGGCCTGCACTTCGACATCTTCCACGCCCACGCCGCGCGGCTGACGATGGCCAACATCGCGCAGACGCTCAACGTGCTCCAGTCGATGATCTTGACCGGCGACAACGGCGAGCTGGTGCTGACCCCGACGTACCACGTGTTCGAGATGAACAGAGGACATCACGACGCGCGGCTGCTGCCCGTACACCTGCTGGAGCGTCCGACGCGTCAGGTCGACGACGGCGAGCTGCCGATGACCTCGATGTCGGCCAGCACCAAGAACGGTCAAGCGCTGATCTCGGTGAGCAACCTGGACCTGGAGGCCGAAGCGCGCCTCCAGTTGGACCTGCGGGGTCTGGCGGTGGCCGAGGTGAGCGGCCGGCTGCTCACCGCCGACGAGCCACAGCGCCACAACACCGACCAGGCGCCCGCGGCGGTGGCGCCGATTCCGCTGGAGGTGACGCTGGCCGACGGGGTCGTGTCCACGATGCTGCCCCCGCACTCCTTCGCCACGCTCACGGCCCGGATCGCGCCCTGAGCCTGTCGACGGGCCGCGGGGATGCGCTTCGACAAGCTCAGCGCGCGGAGGATGACGTGCCCTGAGCCTGTCGAAGGGCCGCGGGCTGTGCTTCGTGATCAGCCGAGCAGGGCTCGGGCGGTCTCGAGGTCGGTGACCACTACGTTGATCCAGTTGCCCGCGATGGCCGCGCGTACGGCATCGTGTTTGCGGCTTCCACCCGCGAACCCGATCCGTCGCGGGATGGCTCGGTAGGTGTCGGGGTCGATGCCGACGATCCGGGAGTCCAGGTCGCTGTGCACCAGGTGGCCGTCGGCGTCGAAGAAGCGGTTGCAGACGTCGCCCACCGCACCCAGCTCGAGCAATGCGGTCTGGTCCGCGGGTGCGATCGCGTTGCCGCTCTGCGCCAGCAGCGCCGACGGCTGGAGGCTGCCGATGCCGACGAGCGCCATCGTCAGGTCCGTCCAGCGGGCGGCCACATTCTCCATCGCCGGATCGGCCAGCAGACTCTCTCGCATCGTCGCGCCGCCGACCAGTCCCGGAGCCGGGACGAACGTCGGGCTGGCCCCGACCAAGGAGGCCAGCTCGCCCAGCAGCCGATTCGCCTGGGCCTGCACGGAAGCCACGCCGACACCGCCCAGCAGCTGGACGACCGAGTCCGCGCCCGAGGTTCGCAGCGGACGGAGCCGGTCGACCACCGACAGCAGGGTCTGACTCCACGAGGACACACCGATCCGCTCGCCGCCGGACAGGGTGGCCTCCAGATAGCTGGCTCCAGCGGAGCCCAAGCCGGCCAGAATCGACGCCTCGTCCCCGTCGACGTCGGCCACGACGGCCTCCAGCAGGCCGTACCTCTCCTCCAGCGCCTGCTCCAGATCGGTGTGCACGCCCTGGGAGACGACCACCACCGTGCGGACGATGCCGACCTCACCGGCCCTCTTCAGCAGCCGCGACACCTTGGCCTGGGAGATGTGCAGGATGGCGGCGATCTCGCTCTGCCGCAGGCCCTGTTCGTGGTAGAGGTGCGCGATCTTGGTCATCAGCCGCACCTGGCCGTCGGCGGAAGCGCGGGTCAGGCCGGCGGGCTGGGCAGCCACCGTCGGTGTCCTCTCGTGCGAGACGCCGCTCCTGATCCGTCCCCGTTCGGCCGGGATCGCAACCACGACAGCTGCGCGCGCCAGTGGCCACGGCGAGCCGACCGCTCGTCAGCGGCGACGGAGGGCAGGAAGGTCCGTCCCACCGATCGCGCTGCCGCAGCGCCACCGAGCCGGCGTCGGGCCAGGTCGGCGGCGCCCAGCGCCGACACCTCCGGCAGGTCGGCCACCTCGACCGGTCGGCCGAGCAAGTCGGCCTGGATCTGCATGATCAGCGGCGAGGCGGTCAGGCCGCCGTCAGCGCGCAGCATCTCCAGCGGGAGGGCGGAGTCGGCGTCGATCACCTCGACCACGTCACAGACCTGGTGGGCGACAGCCTCGACGGCGGCGCGGGCCAGTCGGGCAGGATCGGTATCGGAGTCGAGCCCGGTGATCACCCCGCGGACCTCGCGATCCCAGTGCGGAGCGCCGAGACCGGTGAACGCCGGCACCAGCGTGACGTCACCGGCGTCCGGCGCCGAGTCGGCCAGGCTCAGCAGCGTCGACACGTCGGTGCCGAGCAGCCGAGCCGCCCAAGCCACGGTGGCACCGGAGGCCAGGATGTTGCCCTCGCGGGCGTACAGGGGAGTGTCGGTGAGCCAAGCCAACGTGGACGGTACGGGGGAGAATCCCGGCACGAACTCGGCGGTCGGCGTCATCACCGAGGTGCCGGTGCCGTAGGTGGCCTTGGCCGAGCCGACCGTGGTGCACCCCTGGCCGAACAACGCAGCGTGGGAGTCGGCCAGCACCGCGACGACCGGAGTGCCGTCGGGGACCCCGGCCACCGAGTGACAGCGGCCGAAGTCGCCGTCGGAGTGCTGCACCTGCGGGAGCACGGCGGCCGGGATGTCGAAGATCTCCAGCAGAGCGGCGGACCAGACCAGGTCGACGACGTCGTAGAGGAGAGTGCGGGACGCGTTGCCGGCCTCGCAGACATGGCGCTCGCCGCCGGTCAGTCGCCAGATCAGCCAGGAGTCGACCGTGCCGACGCAGACGTCCGCCATCCGACCGCGCCCCAACTCACGCAGCAGCCAGCCGATCTTCGGCGCGGAGAACATGGCGTCGATCCGCAACCCGGTCCGGCTGCGGACCCAATCGTCGTCGGCGGCGCTCGTGTGCTCGCGGCACCACGCGGCGGTCCGGACGTCCTGCCAGCCGATCACCGGTCCCATCGGCTGACCGGAGCGTCGGTCCCACGCGACCACGGACTCCCGCTGGGTGGAGAGGGCGATGCCACCCAGGTCGACGGTTCCGGGGTCGACCAGTGTCAGGCAGCGGTCGATGGCGGTCAGCACGCTGGCCCACAGCTGCTCCGGGTCCTGCTCCACCCAGCCGGGTCGGGGGTGACTCACAGCGACCGGAGCCGAGCCGACAGCACGGACGTCCCCTGCGTCGTCGACCAGCACCGCCTTGCTGTTGGTGGTGCCCTGATCGATGGCCAGGATCTGGGTCATCGCTGACCTCCTTCCGGACGCAGTTCTGGGCGCTTGACGCACCAGTCGACTCTGAGACAATATGCAGGAGCGAATGGATATGCAACAGAACCGGGAGCCTCTTCGACGTGCCAGCTCAGCGACGAGTGATCATCGACACCGACGCGAAGAACGAGGCCGATGACCAGTACGCGATCGTGCACGCGCTGCTGTCGCCCAGCCTCGATGTCCGCGGGGTCGTGGCCGCTCACTTCGGCCGGTGGCGGAGCGACCAGAGCATGCTCGACTCTCGCGCCGAGATCGATCTGCTGCTGGAGCTGATGGACCTGGGTGACCAGGTCCCGGTCGCCAACGGCGCCGCCGAAGCCATCCAGGATGAGCAGACGCCGGTTGACTCGCCGGGGGCACGGTTGATCATCGAGGAGAGCCTGCGAGCCTCGGCCGAGGACCCGTTGTTCGTCGCCTTCCTCGGACCGCTCACCGACATGGCGAGCGCGATCCTGCTCGATCCCGAGATCGTGCGCCGACCGATCACCGTGATCTGGATCGGCGGTGAGCGCCATGGCGAACTGGGACGGCCGGGCAGGCTCGAGTTCAATCTGTCGAACGACATCGCGGCGGCGAACGTGGTGTTCGGGTCTGGAATCGACGTGTGGCAGGTGCCCCGGAACGTCTACTCGATGGTGTCGGTCTCCTACGCCGAGCTGGAGGAACGGATCGGCGGGACGAGCCCGCTCGCCGACTACCTCATCGGCCAGCTGAAGGAGTGGAATGCCACCTACCACGGGGGGCCGATCGAGTCGCGCTCGCTGGGTGACTCGCCGGCCATCTCCTTGATGCTCTATCCGCAGGGTGGCGTCTTCCGTACGGTGCCGGCGCCACGGTTCGGGGTCGAAGGGCGCTATCTCCCCGGCTCGGGCCACCCCCTCCAAGTCTGCGAGTCGGTCGACGTGCGCTTCCTGCTGGAGGACATGTTCGCCAAGATCCGTCGCTTCGGGGCGGGTCTGCCGCTCGTCTCCCTCACCTGACAAGGACAACCATGAGTGACCTACCGGTCTTCGGCGCAGGCATCTGGCACTTCGCCACCTATGTCGACCGCTACGCCACCGAGGGCTATGGCGAACCGGTCGGCCTGCTGGAGCAGATCGACAAGGCCGGCGCGGTCGGCGACCTGTCCGTCGTCGACCTGAACTGGCCGTTCGCCGGTTTCGACGGCACGCTCGACGACGTGAGATCGGCCTTGGCGCGCAACAACCTCCGGGCGATCGCGATCACCCCGGAGATCTACAACAAGGACTATGTCAAGGGATCGATCACCAACCCCGATCCGGCTGTCCGGGCGAAGGCGCTGGCGCTGTTGAACGAGGCGACAGAGCTGGCCAAGGAACTGGGCTGCGACTACGTGAAGCTCTGGTTCGGTCAGGATGGCTGGGACTATCCGTTCCAGGTGAACTACCACGACATCTGGAAGACTGCGGTCGACAACCTGCGCGAGCTGTGCGGTGCCCATCCGGACATCAGGTTCGTGATCGAGTACAAGCCGCGCGAGCCGCGTAACAAGATCATCTTCGGCAACGCCGCGCGAACGCTGCTGGCCATCCAGCAGACCGGCCGCAACAACCTCGGCGTGCTGCTGGACTTCGGCCACTCCCTCTACGGGTTGGAGACCCCAGCCGATGCGGCGCAGCTGTGCATCGATGCGGGCAAGCTGTTCGCGATCGACGTCAACGACAACTTCCGCGGTTGGGACGACGACATGATCGTCGGCTCGGTGCACCTGGTCGAGACGTTCGAGTTCTTCCACACCCTCCGCCGCAACAACTGGGACGGCGTCTGGCAGCTCGACCAGTTCCCGTTCCGGGAGGACTCGGTGCAAGCCGCCAAGCAGGCGATCACGTTCCTGAAGGCGATCCATCGGGCGCTGGACGCACTGGACGACGAGGCCCTGGCCGTGGCGCAGGCCGACCACGACGCGTTGGCAGCCCACAAGCTGGTGCAGAAGGTGCTGCTCAGCTCGATGATCGAGGAGGGCTGAGATGACTGCCCTCGCCGTCGAGCACACCACCATGCCGGTGATCGGCCGGCTCTCGCCGTACGCGACCCGGGAGGAGCAGATCGCGCATGTTGCCGAGGCCGCCCGGCAGATCCGGATCCAGGATCTGAAGCTGGTGCACTACGCCGGCGCCGGTCACATCGGCGGCGACTTCTCCGCCATCGACGTTCTGAGCACCCTGTACGGGGCGGTGCTCAACGTCACCCCTCAGACCGTCGAGGATCCCGAGCGGGACCGGTTCATCCTGTCCAAGGGCCACGTCGCCGGAGCCCTCTACACCACCCTGGCCGCCTTCGGCTTCATCCCGGTCGAGGAGCTGGCCACGTTCCTCAAGCCTCTGTCCCGGCTCAACGGGCACCCGAACCGGAACAAGGTGCCCGGTGTGGAGGCCAACACCGGTCCGCTCGGTCACGGGCTGCCGATCGCGGTCGGTCACGCCATCTCGGCCAAGCTCGATGTCTCACGCCGTCGCACGTACGTGCTCACCGGTGACGGCGAGCTGCAGGAGGGCTCCAACTGGGAGGCCATGATGGCCGCGTCCCAGTACGAGCTCGACTCGCTGACGGTGATCGTGGACCGCAACCGCCTGCAGCAGGGCGCCACCACCCGGGAGACCAACGACCTCGACCCGCTGGAGGCGAAGGCGGCGGCGTTCGGGTTCGCCGTCGTCGAGGTGAACGGTCATGATCACGGCGAGCTGCTCGACGTGTTGTCGGCCGCACCGTTCCGCCCCGGCAAGCCGACCTTCGTGATCGCCCACACCCACAAGGGCCATCCGATCTCGTTCATGGCCAACAACGTCGCCTGGCACCACAAGGTGCCGAACGAGGGCCAGCTCGCCCAGGCGCTGGACGAGCTCAACTCCGCCGCCCCCACGACCAGCGACTGAGGAAGACATGACCACCACCGACACCTCGGCACCGTCGACCTCGATCGTCGACCAACCCCGCTTCGACTGCCGTGACGCCTACGTGCGTACCCTCGCCGAGCTGGCCCAGACCGACCACCGGATCGTGGGCGTGGTCAACGACTCGGTCGGCTCCTCGAAGCTGGATGCGTTCAAGAAGGCGTTCCCGGATCGGTTGATCAACGTCGGCATCGCCGAGCAGGACATGGTCGGTGTGGCCGCCGGTCTGGCCAACGGCGGCCGCATCCCCTTCGTTTCGGCCGCGTCCTGCTTCCTGACCGGTCGGGCGCTGGAGCAGATCAAGGCCGACGTC
>DASQLI010000152.1:0-3485 GCA_035630075.1 Microlunatus sp. | reverse complement strand
CTCCTCGGAGGTGAAGCTCGGGTTGGCTCTGAACTTGCTCAGCGCCAGGTCCGGATCGCCGAGAGCCAGGAACTCCCACAAGATGTCCTGCCACACGGTGGGTTCACCACCACGGTTGCGGACCACCTCGTCGTAGTTGATCTTGTTGTAGGCCGGGTGCAGACCCAGGTAGAGGTGACTGCCGGTGATCGGCAGCTGGTTGATGCCCTGGATCTTCTCCGGATCGGCGGTGAACCAGGTGGCGTACGCTCCGCCGTCGCCCCACACCATGCCGACCGTGCTGTGCTGGAACTGGGTCGGGAACACGTCGTTGTCGACGTCGAACCAGTAGTCGGCGATCGCCGCAGCCTGGGTCGTGTAGATGTAGATCCCGGCGTCGCGGACGGCGGTGTTGCCGGTGGCCTGACCCCACTGGATCAGGGCGCCGGCGAAGTTCATCCCCTCCGAGCTGGACTCCTGGTTGTTGCCCGAGGCGAAGGCACCGTGCCCGGAGGCCCAGTCGTGACCGGCGTAGATGTCGAAGTCACGCAGGTACGGGAAGCGGTTGTCGTCCCGGTCGTAGTTGTTGGCGTCGCGGATGAGCAGGTCGATCATGCCGCCGTACTGGCTGGACTTCGCCCAGCTCGGGTCGAACTTGGCCACCGTGGCTGCGGCCGCTATGAAGTAGCCGTAGTGGAAGTGGTGATCGTTCAGCTCCTGGTCGGACCCGTAGCTGGCCTCGTAGCCGATCAGGGTCCCCCAGTTCTGGTCGTAGTAGAAGAGGTGGTCGTTCTCGCCGGAGGAGGCGGTCAGCCAGTTCTCCAGCGTCCTCTTCATCGCTGTCAGCGCCTTGTCGCGGGTGGCCGTCTCGCCCACCAGGTCGGCGATCTCGGCGATCCGGGCCGAACGGCCGAGACCCTTGCCGGCCCAGTACGTGTCGGGCTTCTGCTCCCCGGCCGGGTCGTCCGCCACCTGGTTCAGGTAGCTGAGCAGCGTCGCCTTGTCGGCACCCGCCGAGGTGGCCACCGCCGGCAGCTCCGGCAGGATCCCGTGGTAGGTCATCGAGGTCGCGAAGCTGGACACCCCGACCAGGTTCTTCATCTGCCCGCGGGGGGAGACGTAGGTCTGGCTGATCGGCGACCCGCCGGTGAGATCCTTCCACTGGTGGGGATACAGCGACACCACGGTCTTGGTCTCGGTGCCTTCCTCCGCCTCGGTGGTGAAGGCGTAGGTGCTGTTCACCTTGCCGGTGCCGGCGGAGTAGTTGTAGCTGATCTTGGTCCCGGTGACGTGAGCGTGGGCGTAGCGACCGTACGAGGTCGCCAAGGAGGTGCGCGTGCTGTCGGGGTCGGCCGACTTGGTGGGGAGCACGGCGACGCTGAAGTAGTCCTTGCCGCCGAGCGTCGAGGTGATCGACGAGCCGTTCACCACCCAGCCGGCACCGGTGGGGGCGTACGCGACGTAGTCATGATCACGGATGCTGAAGCCGATCATGGAACCGGTGTTGGCCCACACCTTCGGCTGCCCGTCGGTGCTGATCTGGGCGCTGCCACCGCCGGTCACGTCGAAGTAGGACAACGGCAGTCCGTGCCCGATGGTCGCCTTGAGTGACCGGTTGCCGTCCACCCAGGCCGGGGTGACCGTCCAGTCGGACCAGTCGTCGACCTGCACCCGTCCGGCATTCAGGCCGGCGACGCCGACCAGCAGGTCACGGGTGTAACTGAACTTGTACTCACCGACGCCGGTCGCCGTGCCGGTGATCGTCGGGGTGTTGGTGTAGGAGATGCCCAGACCGCCGGGATAGGTGTCGTACGCCGCCGGGTGGGCGAAAAGCGGCTCGCCGAAGGCGCAGTCGGTCTTCTTGAACAGGATCGACGACCACCAGTCGTTGGTGGGCACCGGGCCCTTGGGTGCGTTGGCGGTCAGTGCGCCGCGGGGGTTGGTGGAGATGTCACCACAGCCGGTCGGCAACGACTTCCCAGCGGGCAGGGTCGTGGTGTACGAGCCTGCTCCGACGCTGGTGACAGCGGCCTCGGCCGGGCGGGTGACCGCACTGGCCACGAGGGTGCCGGCGGCGAGGCTGAGGGCGACGAGTGAGGCCGCCAACCTGGATCGACGGCGGGGCGGGTGCCCGGCGAGGGCGAGTCCCGGCGAGCTGGGACGGAGGGTGAGCGGGGCGTCGGGGGCGGATGAGGACCCGGCTGAGGGGCCGCTCGGGGGCGGGGTCGGCAGCGTTGCCATGGGAGTCTCCTCGGGGATGAAGACTGGTTACGCGGGTGGGTGGGGGAGGGAATCCGAGACCGTGGGAGCGCTCTCAGTGTTAAATCAAAGTAACGAGAAAACGTGATCCAAGTCAATGACGAACCTCACAGGTTCTCGTCCCGGCAAGGAATTACCGAGGAGGCCGTGTTCACTGGGGGGCATGAGTGTGAACACCGCGACGCTCCCGCCGGCGCTGGCCCTGACGGGACTGGTCAAGCGCTTCGGGCCCAAGATCGCGGTCGACGACCTGCACCTGACCGTACGGCCGGGCTGCCTGTTCGGGCTCGTCGGCCCCAACGGCGCCGGCAAGACCACGACCCTGTCGATGGCCACCGGGCTGCTTCGCCCCGACGCCGGTCGGGCGGAGATCCTGGGGCGGGACGTGTGGAGCGATCCCGCGGGCGCCAAGGCCTTGATCGGGATGCTGCCCGACGGGATGAGACTGTTCGACCGGCTGACCGGCACCGAGCTGTTGCGCTACGTCGGGCTCCTGCGCCGGGTTCCCGCCGACGACATCGCGTCCCGGTCGACCGAGCTGCTGGAAGCGCTCGGGTTGGCCGATGACGCCCACACGCTGGTGGTGGAGTACTCGGCCGGCATGACCAAGAAGATCGGCTTGGCCTGCGCCCTCATCCACGCGCCGCGACTGGTGATCTTGGACGAGCCGTTCGAGTCCGTGGACCCGGTGTCCGGAGAGCACATCCGGGCGATCCTGCGCGGCTACGTGGCCAGTGGCGGCACGGTGGTGCTCTCCAGCCACGTGATGGAGCTCGTCGAGAGCCTGTGCGACGAGCTCGCCGTGGTCGCCCAGGGGCGGGTCCTGGCCGCCGGGACACTCGACGAGGTCCGCGGCGACGGGAGTCTGCAGCACCGCTTCCTGGAGCTCGTGGGCTACACCGCGGCAGGGGAGGAGGCCCTGGCATGGTTGCGATCCTCGTCCGGCTGAAGCTGAGCCTGCTGCGCAACGCCCTGCGCCGCAGCGTCTGGCGGACCGTCGGCCTGATCATCGGCATCGTCTACGCCTTCGGCGTCGTCATGATGGCTCTGGTGGGGCTGGTCGCACTGCGCTGGTCGTCGGTGGCCCTGACCGCTGATGTCACCGTGCTGGCGTTCGCGGTGCTGACCGCTGGTTGGCTGCTGCTGTCCTTGCTGGTCTTCGGTATCGACGAGACCCTCGACCCGTCCCGGTTCGCCCTGCTGCCGGTGCGGGCCCGCGAGATCATGCCGGGGCTGTTGGTCTCCGG
>DASQLI010000151.1:0-6655 GCA_035630075.1 Microlunatus sp. | reverse complement strand
GCACTGGACAACGAGCAGCTGCGGGAAGCGTTCTTGACCGAGTTCAAGAAACGCTTGGGCAAGCGGACGGGCAGCAAGGAGACCACCGGCAGCCGCTGATGTCCTGGTCGGCGTGTGACTCCGCCACGCTGGACGAGCGCGTGCGCTGGGTGCGGTTGGGCGTGCGTGCTCAGCACCCTCCCGGACACTTGTACGCCTCGGCTCTCGGCACCAGCCGCACCTGGTGGTCCTGCAGGGCACGATCACCCGCGGCGTCCTCGGCGTCGAGGTCAGCGCCGCCGGCGGCCAGCGCCTCGAAGGTCGCCGGCACCGACGCCAGACAGGTCTCTCGCAACGGCGTCGTCCGGACGTGGGCGACCCGGACATCGGGGTCCGCGCCCGCCGCGAGGAGGATCGCCGCATAGCGGGGATCGGGCTGTCGGGCCGCATCGTGGAGAGGCGCCCGACCGGCCCGGCCGAGCCGATCACGATGCGCGCCCGCGTCCAGCAGCGCGCGGAGGCCGTCGTGGCTGTGCGCATCGATGGCCCACTGTGCCATGGTGATCCAGTCGGTGCCGACGGCGTTCGGGTCGGCCCCGTCGGCGCCCATTCGGGCGATCTGGCCGCTGTTCCCCATAGCCACCGCGCGCCAGCCTGAGCGAGACCGGGTCGTTCCCGTAGTAGCCGCGGGCCGCCTCGTCCAGGCCGGAGGCGCCGCAGCCGCCCGTGGCCGACGTCACGAGCAGACCGATACCGGTGAGGCCGCAGAGGAGGACGAACAGTCGCCGTCGGGGCAGGACGCTCACGTGACGCTGTGCCGGCTCGATCCGGCGATGCCCGCCGGCGCCAGGAGGAACACCGGCACGAGGGCGCCGAACACGATGTCGCCCATGCCGCCCCCCGTGGACCCCGACTCGTCGCGAACCCGGATGGTCACGCGACGTCCACCATCATGGGGGTGACGCTGGTCGCTCGTCAGGTACGCCAATAGATTGACCGCGATGACTACTCCCGACGTCGCCGGACTGCTCGACGGCGAGCCCGCCCACGACCAGGTGGTGTTCGCCGCCCGGCTGCAGCGTCACTGGCCCGACCTGCTGGCCGGGCTGGCCGGCGCCTACCCGGACCAGGCCGTCGAGATGGCGGGGCGCGGGGTGGAGATCGCGGCGCGCAGCTTCCGACAGCGCCCCGAGGACCTGCGCCTGCTGGACCTACGGCGACACGCGGACCCCCACTGGCACCAGCATCCTCGAATGCTCGGCTATGCGGCGTACGCCGACATGTTCGCCGGCGACCTGCGCGGGGTGATCGACAAGATCGACTACCTGGCCGAGCTCGGCGTCACCTACCTGCACCTGATGCCGCTGCTCAAGCCTCGACCCGGTGCCAGCGACGGCGGGTACGCGGTGACGGACTACCGCGCCGTCCGCGACGACCTCGGCACGGTCGACGACCTGCGCGATCTCGCCACCGCACTCCGTCGTACGGGCATCTCGCTGACCGTCGACCTGGTCCTCAACCACGTGGCCACCGAGCACGCGTGGGCTCGGGCCGCCGCGGCGGGTGATCACTTCTACCGCGACTACTTCTTCATGTTCCCCGACCGCGACATCCCCGACGCGTACGAGCGCACTCTGCCTGAGATCTTCCCCGACTTCGCGCCCGGCAACTTCACCTTCGACGACGAGTCGCAGGCCTGGGTCTGGACCACCTTCAACCACTGGCAGTGGGATCTCAACTGGCGGAACCCGGAGGTGTTCTTCGAGTTCGCCGACGTGATCTGCTGGCTCGCCAATCTCGGCGTGGAATGCGTACGGCTGGACGCCATCGCCTTCATCTACAAACGCCTCGGCACCAACTGCCAGAACCAGCCCGAGGTACATGCGATCACCCAGGCGTTGCGGGCGATCGCCCGGATCGCGGCTCCGGCGCTGATCTTCAAGGCCGAGGCGATCGTCGGTCCGACCGACCTACCGCCGTACCTCGGTGTGGGCAAGCACGCCGGCCGGGTGAGCGACCTGGCGTACCAGAACTCGTTGATGGTGCAGATCTGGTCGGCGCTGGCCGCCAAGGACACCCGGCTGCTCTGCACCGCCTTGAACCGGTTCCCGGCCAAGCCGCCGAGCACCGTCTGGGGCACCTACCTGCGCTGCCACGACGACATCGGCTGGGCGATCGACGACGACGACGCCGCGGCCGTCGGGCTGAACGGGTTCGAGCACCGGCGGTTCTTGTCGGACTTCTACGCCGGCTACTACCCGATGAGCGACGCCCGGGGGATGGTCTTCCAGGAGAACCTCGCCACCGGGGACCGGCGGATCAGCGGCAGCGCGGCCTCGCTGATCGGGATCGAGGCAGCCCTGGCCAGCGGCGACCGGGCGCATCTCGACCTGGCAACCCGCCGGCTGCTGCTGGCGTACCAGATCGTGCTCGGGTTCGGCGGGCTGCCGCTGCTCTACATGGGCGACGAGCTGGCGCTGCGCAACTACTACGACTTCGTCGACGATGCCGGCCACGCCGACGACAACCGGTGGGTGCACCGACCGCCGATGGACTGGGCGGCGGCGGTGCGTCGGCACGTCGACGGGACGCTGGAGCACCGGGTCTGGCACGGGCTGCGCAACGCCGTCACCGTACGGTCGGGACTGCCGAGCATGGATGCCTCGGTGGAAACCGAGGTGATGGATCCGGTGAACCCGGCCGTGCTGGTGTTCCAGCGGCGGGCGGCGACCCAGAGCATGGTCGGTCTGTACAACGTGACCCCGGACCGGCAGCTGCTGCCGCGCTGGGTGGTGTCGCTGGGCAACTGGGCCCAGGACGCACTGAACGACGAGAGCCCGCTGTCCGACGGGGACATCGTGCTGCAGCCCTACCAGGCGCGTTGGCTGGTTCAGTCGGCGTGACCGTGGGGGAGTCGGACGCGGCGGAAGGCGACCGGGCCGCGAGGGCCGCCCGGGCGGCTGGAGCGGTCCGGGCAGCCTTGGACGACCTGGACCTCGCCTGGTCGGAGTCGTCACCGGGGCTGTTCTCGGTGACGCTGCCCGGCACCCGCAAGCTGCAGACCGAGTGCGCGCTGGAGGTCGGACACCACCACCTGTCGGTCCGAGCCTTCGTGGCTCGCCGGCCGGAGGAGAACGAGGCCGGTGTCTTCGGCTGGCTGCTGGAGCGCAACCTCAAGCTGGGCTTGGTCGCCTTCGCCCGGGACAGCCTCGGCGACATCTACCTGACCGGTCGCGTCCCGGTGGCGGGAGTGGATCGAGCGCTGATCGACCAGCTGCTCGGAATCGTCGCCGACACCGCGGACTCCTCCTTCAACACCATCCTCGAGCTCGGCTTCGCCGACAGCATCCGCCGCGAGTGGGTCTGGCGACGCTCGCGCGGTGAGTCGACAGCCAACCTGGCCGCCTTCACCCATCTCGACCCCGGCCCGGACCCCTCCTCCTGACCGACTTCTGCACCGCTATCCACACCTGACGTGGGTTTTGCTCCAGAAATCGCGGTCCGGGAGCCGACACCTGGCCGAAACGGGCCGCCACTAGAGTTCGGCCCATGTCCGCAACGTTGATCTTGCTTCGCCATGGCGAGAGCGAATGGAACGCCAAGAACCTGTTCACCGGCTGGGTGGATGTCGACCTGAACGCCAAGGGCGAGGCCGAAGCCCAGCGTGGCGGTGAGCTGCTGGTCGAGAACGACCTGCTGCCCGACGTGCTGCACACCTCGCTGCTCAAGCGGGCCATCCGCACCTCCCAGATCTCCCTGCAGGTCGGCGAACGGCACTGGATCCCGGTAAAGCGGTCCTGGCGACTCAACGAGCGGCATTACGGAGCCCTGCAGGGCAAGGACAAGGCGGCCACCCTCGCGGCGTACGGCGAGGAGCAGTTCATGATCTGGCGCCGTTCCTACGACACACCGCCGCCGCCGATCCACAACGACGACGAGTTCGCCACCTTCCACGATCCGCGGTACGCAGCGTTGCCGCCGGAGCTGCGGCCGCAGACCGAGTGCCTGAAGGACGTCCTGGAGCGGGCGCTGCCTTACTGGTACGACGAGATCGTGCCGGATCTGGCCGCCGGTAAGACGGTCCTGGTCGCCGCGCACGGCAACTCGCTGCGGGCGATCGTCAAACACCTCGACCAGATGGGCGACCAGGAGGTGGTGAGTCTCAACATCCCGACCGGCATCCCGCTGCTCTACGAGCTGAACGACGACTTCACCCCGGTCACCGTCGGCGGCCGCTACCTCGATCCGGATGCGGCCGCCGCTGCGATCGAGGCGGTCAAGAACCAGGGCAAGAAGTAGCTGTGTTGTCGTCACTCGCTGTTCACTGCGCGCTGAGGCTCGATCTTCCCTCCTCGCTCGCAGACGAAAAGGCGTGTCTGCTCGCTCGTCAGTCCAGATCGAGCCGGCGCTTCGTTCACGGCCGCTCGCGACGGGATCTCTCGCCAGCGGCCCCGCTTCAGGGCTGCGGCCAGTACTCGGTCTCCGGGAACTCGCCGGTCACCACGTAGATGATCCGTCGACCCATCGAGGCGGCATGGTCGGCGATCCGCTCGTAGTAGCGGCCGAGCAGCGCGACGTCGATGGCGGATTCGACGCCGTACTCCCACGAGTCACTCAACATCACGCGGAACTGGCTCAGCCGCAGATCGTCCATCTCCTCGTCGCGGGCACGGAGCTCCTCCGCGCTCTCGATGCTGCGGCTGTTGAGAGTCTGGCCGGCGGTAACCACCATCTTCTCCGCGACGTCGCCCATCCGGACGAAGTTCGGCCTCAGCAGCGTCGGCACCGCCACCTCCGGATAGCGGAGTCGAGCGATCTTGGCGACGTGAGCGGCCAGATCACCCATCCGCTCCAGCTCGCTGACCATCCGCAGCGAGGCCACGACCGTACGCAGCTCACCGGCTACCGGCGCCTGCCGAGCGAGCAGGTTGAACGCACGCTCCTCGATGTCGGCCTGCATCCGATCGAGCTCGGCGTCGTCGCCGATGACCTGCTCGGCCTGGTGGATGTCGGCCTCCAGGAGGGCCGTCGTGCTCGAGCGCACCGCGATCGCGACCCGTTGGCACATCTGCACCAGGTCCGCGAGGATGTCGTCGAGCTGCTCATGATAGGAGTCGCGCATCAGAGTCCTCAGTGATTCGACAGGGAATTGTCCCGAGCCTATGTCGGGCACTTTCGACCAGACGTGACAGACGTGAACGACTGGTTAACTCCGGCCGAACGTTCCCTCTTGGCTGAGCGTAGCGATAGCGCTGCTGGCGGGTGTCGGTCGGCCCACGTCCTAGGATCCCGACTGTGAACTGGGTGGGTGCGCTGCTCGGCGTTGCCGGCCTGCTCGTCGGCGTCTGCCTCGGTCTGGTGATCGCTGCACTGCTGCGACGCGGTCAGCACGTCGACCGGTTGACCGTTCCTCAGGCTCGCGAAGTCACGGTCCCGGAGGGCACCCGGCGGGTGCTGGAGGTGATCCGCGCCGCCGGGGTGGTGGCCGGACCGCATGACGAGGTTCTCGAGTCGTCGCCGTTGGCGCTGAAGCTGGGGCTGACTCGGGGCAGCCGGGTGGTCATCCCCCGGATCCTGGAGATGGTGCGCGAGGCGCGCCGGGAGCAGCGGATGATCACCGAGGAGGTCGAGGTCCGGCGCGGCTCCCGTGACGCGCGGGAAGCCGACCTGCTGCTCGGGATCCGGGTGGCTCCGCTGCCCGACGGTCTCGTCCTGGTGCTGGCCGACGACCTGACCGTCGCCCGCCGGGTCGAGGCCACCCGGCGCGACTTCGTCGCCAACGTGAGTCATGAGCTGAAGACCCCGATCGGCGCCATCTCCCTGCTCGCCGAGGCGGTGGAAGAGGCCGCCGACGACCCCAGTGCGGTCCGGCGGTTCGCGAGCCGGATGGGGATCGAGTCCGCCCGGCTGGCTGACCTGGTCAGCCAGATCATCGACCTGTCCAGACTGCAGGCGGAGGACCCGATGGGTGCCGCTGACACTGTCGAGGTCGACGACGTGCTGATGGAGGCGGTCGATCGCTGCCGGGTGGATGCCGAACGGCACCAGGTGAGTGTCACCATCGCGGGGGAGAGCGGACTGCAGGTGATGGGTGATCAGCTCCAGCTCAGCACCGCCGTGGGCAATCTGGTCGAGAATGCGCTCGTGTACTCCGACCCGGGTGCCCGGGTCGTCGTCGCAGCCGGTCGACAGGTCCGAACCGACGACGACTACGTCGCGATCACGGTCTCCGACAACGGCATCGGCATTCCCGGCGACCAGCTGGAGCGGATCTTCGAGCGGTTCTACCGGGTCGACTACGCCCGCAGCCGTGCCAACGGCGGCAGCGGGCTGGGGCTCGCGATCGTCAAGCACATCGCAGCCATCCACCACGGCGACGTCACGGTCTGGAGCCAGCCCGGCCGCGGCTCGACCTTCACCATGCGTCTCCCCACCCATCAGCCGGCCGAGTCGGAGGCATCCGACGCCGACCCACCGGCAGACGATCCCGACACCGACGACGTCGTGCTGCCGCTGCCCGACCGATCACAGACCAGGAGTTGACTGAGATGACCCGCGTGCTTGTCGTCGAGGACGAGGAGTCCTATCGCGACGCGCTGGCCTACATGTTGCGCAAGGAGGGCTTCGACGTGGTCGAGGCCGCCGACGGGGCCGAGGGCCTTGCTGCGTACGACAA
>DASQLI010000150.1:0-25357 GCA_035630075.1 Microlunatus sp. | reverse complement strand
GGCAACAACACCGCCATGGAGCCGTACCGGGCGTTGATCTCCGACCGGCTGCGCAAGACCCAGATACCCAAGGGCTTCCTGATCCAGAGCATGTTCACCGGTGCCGGGGCGGTGCTGGCGAACATCTCGCTGTTCGTCTTCCAGAAGATCTTCCCCGGCAGCGCCGAGGGAGCCGTGCCCACCTGGGTGTTCGTGGTCTTCTGGTTCGGCGCGGTGTGCGCCATCGTCACGGTCGGCCTCGCCATGCTGCGGACCAAGGAGGTCCGGCCGACCGACGAGGAGCTGGCGCAGATCCGGTCGCAGTCGAAGAGCCCCGGCGCCACGATCCGCGAGATCGCCGAGGCAGTGAAGGTGATGCCGATCGGCATGCACAAGATCGGCCTGGCCTTTCTGTTCCAGTGGTATGCGATGTTCATCTACTGGCAGTTCGTCAGCGTCAGCGTCGCCGAGTCGGTCTGGAACGCCGCCCCGGGTACCCCTGAGTATGAAGAAGCAGCCGGCTGGGTCGGGCTGATGAACGGCACCTACAACTTCGTCACGATGCTGTCCGCGTTGGCCCTGCTGCCGTTGTGCCACCGTTACGGCGGTAAGCGGGTGCACGCCGGCACTCTCGTCCTGGCCGGTGTCTCGCTGGCCGCGCTGTCGCAGATCAGCAACCAGTACCTGACTCTGGTGCCGATGATCGGCCTCGGAATCTGCTGGGCCAGCATGGTCGGGGTTCCGTACCTGATGGTGGCCAGCATGGTTCCCCGGGAACGCACCGGCGTCTACATGGGCATCCTGAACATGATGATCGTCGTTCCGATGCTGATCCAGACGCTCACCTTCGGCTGGATCTTCGAGAACCTCCTGGACAGCAAAGGCACCAACGCGATCTTGCTCGCCGGAGCCCTGCTCGGCTGCGCCGCCCTGGCCATGCTCTGGGTCAACACTCCGCACGGAGACGAAGAGTCTCGCGTCATGCCGCTCAGCGGGCGTCGCGAGATCACCGTCTACGATCGCGTCGTGGTCGGCTCGGACGGGTCGGCCTCAGCGCTGTATGCCGTGAGCCGGGCCCACGAGATCGCGGCCGCGGCCGAAGCTCGCATCGTGGTGGTGGCAGCCTACGAACCGGGCAGCGAACAGGGCGTCACCGAGCTCGATCAAGAACCCGACGGTCGCAGACTGCTGTACGGCCTGAGCGCGGCGCGGGCGGCCATGCATCGAACAGTGATGCAGCTGACCTCCGACCGGATACGAGACATCGAGCAGGTCATCGTGCCTGGACGACCCGCCGAAGCACTGTTGAAGGTGGCGAGCCAGAGTCCCGCGACCCTGATCGTGGTGGGCAACCGCGGACTCGGGGCCACCGAAGGAGAAGTGTTGGGATCGGTCCCGCGCGAGATCGTCAAGAACGCGAACTGCGATGTGACCATCATCCAGACCTCGGCTCTCGGGGAGGATCTGGAGACGGAGCTCCACGGGGGTGGTGGGGCCTCCCGGTTGGAGGTGCCGCCGGGCTCCGGTCGGCCGGCGTCCTGATCAGGAAAGGTGCTCTCATGGCCGGAATCAACCAGATCGTCGTCGGAGTCGACGGGTCCGACCACAGCCGCAAGGCCCTGCTCTGGGCCTACGACGAGGCCGCGCACCACGGCGCATCCCTTACCGTCGTCTCCACCTGGCACCCGCCGGCGCTGCCCATGTCGCCTCCGTACGGCTCGTTGCCTCCGGACGACTACGGCGACCAACCGCGGATGGCGGCGTTGGCGCTGCTCGAGCAGTTCACTGCCGAGCTGGTTCCCAAGTCACCGGCAGTGGACGTCCGGACCTCGGTGGAGGAAGGGAAGAACCCGGCCAAGGTGCTGATCGAGCGGTCCAAGGAAGCCGATCTCCTGGTGGTCGGGTCCCGCGGCCACGGAGGCTTCGCCGGGATGCTACTGGGCTCGGTCACCAACCACGTGGTCGCCCACGCGGATTGCCCGGTCGTCGTCGTGCGGAACTGAGGCGCGAGCTCGCTACGTCGCCCGGGTCGCCAGCACCTTGAGCCGGGCGAGCGTGTTGGAGAAGCGGTTCTGGTCGATCACGGTGGCCGAATACTGCCAGAAGGTGTAGTACGGCCAGCCACCAGGCAGCGTGCCGGCGCCCTTGGTCGGGGTCCAGCGTGCCACCCAGAGTGGGTTGGTGTAGCGGAACCTGGTCGTGTTGCCGGTGCACTTCGTCCACCAGTCGGTGGTCGTGTAGATCACCGCGTCGCGCTTCGTCAGCTTCTTGTAGGTGGTGACGAAGTCGGTGATCCAGGCGACCATCTTCTTCTTCGACAACCCGTAGCAGACGCCGCCGCCGTACGGGTTGTACTCGATGTCGAGCACGCCCGGCAGGGTCTTGCCGTCGTTCTTCCAGCGGCCGCCGTACTTGACGAAGTAGGTCGCCTGCTTCTTCCCGCTCTTGCCGCCCGGGTTGGCGAAGTGATAAGCGCCGGCGTACAGGCCGGCCGACTTGGCACCCCCGAACTGACCGGAGAAGTACGGGTTGCGATAGCTGGTTCCCTCGGTCGCCTTCACGTACGCGAAGCTGCGCTTCACCTTGGCGAAGCTTCTCCAGTCGACGACGCCCTGGTAGCTGGACACGTCGATGCCGACCACACCGGTCATCGGGACGAGCCTGCCCGCCCGGGTGATCTTCGCGTACGCCGTCACGCGGCTGTCAGTGGCGGCTCGCGAGCCGACCGAGCGCTCGACGCCGTCGCGCCAACCCATCGTCGCGTTCCCGCGCTCGACGCCGGCCTGGCGGGCGGCAGCGTTCGGCTGCTTGCGGTCGACCGGCGCGGCCCCGGCGGCCAGCGGCCCGGCCCACAGTGTTCCGGCCAGGACCAGGGCGCCACCGACGGCGACCAGCCGCAGCGATCGGCGAGCCATCGGCGAGCCGGTGGAGGTGAAGGGAGAGGTCGACATGAGCACTCCAGGAAAGAAGGGATGCGGCCGGGCCCGATCAGCCTAGGCAGAACTCAACCGTCACGTCAGCCCCGCAAGTGCAATCCCACCCCGTCAGCATCACCAGTCTCAGGCTCCACATGAGAGTGAATCCGACACGCTAGCCTGCGACCAGAACCACCTCGGCGGCGGGCGAGGTCGAGGACCAACAAGGAGACACCATGTCCGACACCACCCCCGAAGACGCCGCTCCCGACCAGCCGTCCGGCGAGAGCGACCTGTCCGCCGAGGAGTACGGCAGCCTCACAGTCGAGGACGACCCCGACGGAACCGTGGACCCGGCCGATCTGGCCAACACGGCCGACGAGTCCGATCACGACCTCCCTGACTCGGGCACGCAGCCGAACGACGGCTCACCCGCGTCCTGAGCCTGCCTCACCCGCGTCCTGAGCCTGTCTCACCCGCGTCCTGAGCCTGTCGAAGGACCGAGCTGGCACCCTTCGACGGGCTCAGGGCGCTGTTCAGACCATCATCGGCCGAGCGGACGGCGGGATCGGACGCGGCAGCTTGGTGGACCCCGACAAGTACGCGTCCACACCGGCTGCACACGCACGGCCTTCGGCAATCGCCCAGACGATCAGTGACTGACCGCGGCCCGCGTCGCCGCACGCGAAGACACCGTCCACGGTGGTGGCGTAGCTGTCGTCCCGGACGATGTTGCCCCGCTGGTCGAGCTCGACGGCCAGCTGGCTGACGACCGTGTCTCGCTCCGGACCGACGAAGCCCATCGCCAGCAGCACCAGCTCGGCGTCCAGCTCCTGCTCGGTGCCCTCGATCGGGATGAGCTTGCCCTGGTCGAACTTCACCTCTGACAGCCGCAGCTTCGCGACGTTGCCGTGCTCGTCACCGACGAACTCCGACGTGGACACCGAGTAGACCCGCTCGCCTGCCTCTTCGTGCGCCGAGGAGACCCGATAGGTCATCGGGTAGGTCGGCCACGGCTGGTGCGCAGGCCGCTCGTCCGGCGGCGTCGGCATGATCTCGAGCTGGGTGACCGACTTGGCGCCCTGCCGGATGGCGGTGCCGAGGCAGTCCGCGCCCGTGTCCCCGCCGCCGATGATGACGACGTTCTTGCCCTCCGCGGTGACCTGGTCCGGGACCTCGATACCCCGCGCCACCCGGTTGGCCGGCGGCAGGAACTCCATCGCCTGGAGAATGCCGTTGAGCTCCCGACCCGGCACCGGCAGGTCACGCGCGACGGTCGACCCGGTGGCCAGCACGACGGCGTCGTAGCGTTGCGCGAGCTGCTGGCCGGTCACCGCCTTGCCGACCTCCACGTTGCAGCGGAAGTTGGTGCCCTCGTCCTTCATCTGCCGGATCCGCCGGTCCAGCACCGACTTCTCCATCTTGAACTCCGGGATCCCGAACCGCATCAGGCCGCCCGGCTCCTCCGCCCGCTCGAACACCGCGACGGTGTGCCCGGCGCGGGTGAGCTGCTGGGCGCACGCCAGGCCGGCCGGGCCTGATCCGACCACGGCCACGGTCTTGCCGGTGTGCCACTCCGGCGGCTGCGGCTGCACCCGGCGCTCGTCCCAGGCCCGGTCGATGATCGAGACCTCGACGTTCTTGATGGTCACCGGGTCCCGGTTGATGCCGACCACGCACGCGGTCTCGCACGGCGCCGGACACAGACGGCCGGTGAACTCGGGGAAGTTGTTGGTGGCGTGCAGTCGCTCCAGCGCCTCATCCCAGTCACTCCGCCAGACCAGGTCGTTCCACTCCGGGATCAGGTTCCCCAGCGGGCAGCCGGTGTGGCAGAACGGGATGCCGCAGTCCATGCAGCGGCCGGCCTGCTCGGAGATGATCGGCAGCAGCGCCCGACCCGGGGTCCCGGGGTAGACCTCGTTCCAGTCGTGGATCCGCTCCTCCACCGGTCGCCGCTCGGCGACCCGGCGGGGCGACGTCATGAAGCCCTTGGGGTCAGCCATGCTGCCACCCCCAGAGATCCGGATCAGCCATTGGCGGCCTCCATCATGCGCGTGGTGGTGGTGGCGTCGTCGAGACCCTCGGACTCGGCCCGGGTCCGGGCGTCGAGCACCCGGGCGTAGTCGCGCGGCAGCACCTTGGTGAACCTGCCGCTGGCGGTGTCCCACTCCTGCAGCAGCCGTTTGCCGACCGCGGAGTCGGTCTCCTCGACGTGCCGGGTGATGAGGTGGTGAATGGTCTCCAGATCCGCGTCGCTCGGATCGTGGGGATCGACCAGCTCGGTGTTCAGCCGACCCCGGTCGAGGTCCAGGAAGTACGCGATCCCGCCGGACATGCCGGCGGCGATGTTGCGTCCGGTGGGACCGAGCACCAGGGCCAGCCCGCCGGTCATGTACTCGCAGCCGTGGTCACCCAACCCCTCGACCACCGCGGTGGCCCCGGAGTTGCGGACGCAGAACCGCTCGCCGACCTGGCCGCGCAGGAAGATCTCGCCCGAGGTCGCGCCGTAGCCGATCACGTTGCCGGCGATGATGTTGTCCTCGGCCACGAACCCGGCGTTGCGGTCGGGCCGGACCACGATCCGACCACCGGAGAGTCCCTTGGCCAGGTAGTCGTTGCTGTCGCCCTCCAGCCGCAACGTGATCCCGGCCGGCAGGAACGCGCCGAAGCTCTGCCCCGCGGACCCGATCAAGGTGATGTCGATGGTCCCGTCCGGCAAACCCTCACCCCGGGTCGCCTTGGTCACCTCGTGACCGAGGATGGTGCCCACCGTACGGTTGACGTTGCGCACCGCCAGCGAGGCGCGGACCGGCTCGCCGGAGTCCAGCGCGGGCCGGCAGATCGCGATCAGCTCCTGGTCCAGCGCGACCTCGATCCCGTGGTCCTGCGTCGTGGTGTTGATCCGGGACTCCCCCTCGGCGACCTCGGGGTGGTAGAGGACGGGCGCCAGATCCAGCCCGTGCGCCTTCCAGTGCTTCTCGGCGCCGACGGTGTCCAGCACCTCGGCGTGACCGATGGCCTCCGCCAGCGAACGGAACCCGAGCTCGGCCAGGTACTCCCGGACCTCCTGGGCGATGAACTCGAAGAAGTTGACCACGAACTCCGGCTTGCCGGTGAACTTGGACCGCAGCTCCTGGTTCTGGGTGGCGACCCCAACCGGGCAGGTGTCCAGGTGGCAGACCCGCATCATGATGCAGCCGCTGACCACCAGCGGGGCGGTCGCGAAGCCGTACTCCTCCGCCCCCAGCAACGCGCCGATGATCACGTCGCGGCCGGTCTTCAGCTGACCGTCGACCTGCACCACGATCCGGTCCCGCAGGCCGTTCAGCAGCAGGGTCTGCTGGGTCTCGGCCAGGCCGAGCTCCCACGGACCGCCCGCGTGCTTGAGCGAGGTCAGCGGTGCCGCCCCGGTGCCGCCGTCATGACCGGAGATCAGCACCACGTCGGCCTTGGCCTTGGACACCCCCGCGGCGACCGTCCCCACGCCGACCTCGGCGACGAGCTTCACGTGCACCCGAGCGGACGGGTTGGCGCACTTGAGGTCGTGGATCAGCTGTTTCAGATCCTCGATCGAGTAGATGTCGTGGTGCGGCGGCGGCGAGATCAGGCCGACGCCGGGGGTCGAGTGGCGGGTCTTGGCCACCCACGGGTAGACCTTCTGGCCGGGCAGCTGCCCGCCCTCTCCGGGCTTGGCCCCTTGGGCCATCTTGATCTGGATGTCGGAGGCGTTGGTCAGGTAGTCACTGGTCACCCCGAACCGGCCGGAGGCCACCTGCTTGATGGCGCTGCGTCGCTCTGGGTCGTACAGCCGGTCGGCGTCCTCCCCACCCTCACCGGTGTTGGACTTGCCGCCGAGCCGGTTCATCGCGATGGCCAGCGTCTGGTGCGCTTCCAGGCTGATCGACCCGTACGACATCGCGCCGGTGGAGAACCGTTTGACGATCTCGCTGACCGGCTCGACCTCTTCGATCGGCACCGGCTCACGGTCGGAGGCGAACCGCAGCAGGCCCCGCAAGGTCATCAGCCGCTCGGACTGGGTGTCGATGTGCCGGGTGTACTGCTTGAAGATGTCGTACCGGCCGGACCGGGTCGAGTGCTGCAGCCGGAAGACCGTCTCGGGGTCGAACAGGTGCGGCTCGCCCTCGCGGCGCCACTGGTACTCCCCGCCGACCGGCAGCTGCCGGTGCGCGAGCGGGATGCCGTCGGACGGGTAGGCCCGCAGGTGCCGCTGCTTGATCTCCTCGGCCAGCTCGGCCAGCCCGATCCCGCCGAGCTTGGAGGTGGTGCCGGTGAAGTACTTGTCGACCAGCGGCTTGGACAGGCCGAGTGCTTCGAAGATCTGCGCACCGGTGTAGGAGGCGACGGTGGAGATGCCCATCTTGGACATCACCTTCAGCACCCCCTTGCCGAGTGCCTTGACCAGGTTGGTGACGGCCTTCTCCGGCTCGACGGAGGTGTAGACCCCGTGCCGGGCCAGGTCCTCGACCGACTCGATGGCCAGGTACGGGTTCACCCCGGCCGCCCCGTAGCCGATCAGCAACGCGACATGGTGCACCTCGCGGACGTCGCCGGCCTCGACCACCAGACCGACCTTGGTACGGGCCTTCTGCCGCACCAGGTAGTGGTGCACCGTCGAAGTGAGCAGCAACGACGGGATCGGGGCCAGCTCGGCGTTGGAGTGCCGGTCCGACAGCAGGATGATCCGCGCACCCCCCTCGATCGCCTCGGAGATCTCGGCGCAGAGCTGGTCGAGCTTGGCCTCCAGCGCGTCGGCGCCGCCATGCACCTCGTACAGGCCGCGGACCACGTGGGTCGCGTAACCGGGCAGGTCGCCGTGCCGGTTGATCTTGACGATCTTGGCCAGCGCATCGTTGTCCAGCACCGGGAACGGCAGCACCAGACGGCGGCAGGACGCCGGACCGGGAGCCAGCAGGTTCTGCTCGCTGCCGATCGTGTTGTAGAGCGAGGTGACCAGCTCCTCGCGGATCGCGTCCAACGGCGGGTTGGTCACCTGAGCGAACAGCTGGCTGAAGTAGTCGAACAGCAGCCGGGGCTTGTCGCTCAGCGCCGCGATCGGGGTGTCGGTGCCCATCGAGCCGATCGGCTCGGCGCCGGCGGTGGCCATCGGGGCCAAGATGATCCGCAGCTCCTCTTCGGTGTAGCCGAACACCTGCTGACGACGGACGACCGAGGAGTGGGTGTGCACGACGTGCTCGAGGTCGGGCAGCTCGTTGAGCAGGATCCGGCCGGCCGCCAGCCACTCGCCGTACGGGTTCTCGGCGGCCAGGGAGTCCTTGATCTCGTCGTTGGAGATCAGTCGGTGCTCGGACAGGTCGGCCAAGAACATCCGGCCCGGCTGCAGCCGTCCCTTCTGCACCACTTTCTCCGCCGGGATGTCCAGCACCCCGGCCTCCGAGGCCAGCACCACCAGACCGTCGTCGGTGACCCAGTAGCGACCGGGGCGCAGGCCGTTGCGGTCCAGCACCGCGCCGATCTGGGTGCCGTCGGTGAACACCACGCCGGCCGGCCCGTCCCACGGCTCCATCAGGCAGGAGTGGAAGGCGTAGAAGTCCTTCCGTCGCTTGTCCATCAGGTCGTTGTTCTCCCAGGCCTCCGGGATCATCATCAGCATCGCGTGCGGCAGCGAGCGGCCGCCGAGGTGCAGCAGCTCGACCACCTCGTCGAAGGAGGCCGAGTCGGAGGCGTCCGGGGTGCAGATCGGGAACAGCCGCTCCAGATCGCCGCCGATCAGGTCGGACTTCAGCAGCTCCTCACGGGCCCGCATCCAGTTCCGGTTGCCCATCGCGGTGTTGATCTCTCCGTTGTGCGCGATCATCCGGAACGGGTGGGCCAGCTCCCAGGCCGGGAAGGTGTTGGTGGAGAAACGGGAGTGGACGACCGCCAGCGCAGAGGCCATCCGCTCGTCCAGCAGCTCGCCGAACACGGCGTCCAGCTGCTCGGTGGTCAGCATCCCCTTGTAGACCAGCGTGCGGGCCGACAGCGAGGCGAAGTAGACGCCGGCCTCGTGCTGGGCCCGGCGCCGGACGGCGTACACCAGCCGGTCCAGGTCGATCCCGGCCACCGAGCGGTCCGGCGCGGCCAGGAACAGGTGCTCGAACCTCGGCTTGTTGCCACGGGTCAGATCCGACAGCGAGCTGTCGTCGGTGGGCACCGGGCGCCACCCGAGAACGACCAGATCCTCCTCGGCGGCGATGTCGACGATCCGCTGCTTGGCGGACAACGCCGCATCCTCGTCGTGGGGCAAGAAAGCCATGCCGACCGCGTACGCCCCGGCATCCGGTAGGTCGAAGTCGGTCACCTCACGCAGGAAGGCGTCCGGCACCTGGAGCAGGATGCCGGCTCCATCACCGGTGCGCGCGTCGGCGCCGGTGGCGCCACGGTGGTCCAGGTTGCGGAGCGCTTCCAGGCCCTGAGCGATGATGCCGTGGCTCGGGACGCCACTCAGCGTGGCCACGAAGGCGACACCGCAGGCGTCGTGCTCGTAGGACGGATCATAGAGACCGTGCTCGGCGGCCCTCAGCTGTGCTGCGCTCAGCTTGGTCGGGAAGAGCTGGCGGGTGCCAGGTGCAAGCGTCATTTCGAGACTCCCGTCGTCGAAGCCAGCGGCAGGTGGCACGGGCCGGAGGGCCCCACACCACTGCCACGGGGGTCGGCAGTTCGGCATTCGGCGCACCTGCCGCGGGTCCGGGTCAGGACCTCCATGACAGGAGAGCACGCCCGGTCTCAAGCGTCGTTGCTCGCGGGCGCTCGGAACGGGGTGTGTTCCGCGCGCTCAGCCTACCGCCAGGGATCGGGTACTTTGACCACCTGGTTTTCGCCGGACCAGCGCCGTCACGGCGGCGGCGGCTGGTTCAGACCAGGTCGTGCTGGTACGCGTACGCCGTCGCAGCGGCCCGCGACCGGACGTCCAGCTTGACGAAGATGTTGCTCAGGTGACGGGCCACGGTCTTCTCGCTGACGAACAGCTCCGCGGCGATCGCCCGGTTGGTGGTGCCGGTCGCGACCAGCCTGAGCACCTCGACCTCGCGGCCGGTCAGCGGTCCCGCCGGGTCGGACCGCGACGAGAGCCGGCGGACCTGCTCCAGATCGGGGCCGGCGTCGAGCTGCTCGAACACCCAGCCGGCGGCGTCCAGCTCCAGCTCCGCCGATCCGACGTCACCGATCAGCAGGTGGCAGCGCGCCATCTGCAGGCGGGCGCGCGCGGACTCGTACGGCGCCCCCAGCTCCCGCCAGGCTCGCCAGGCCATCCGGAGATGGGCCAGGGCGCTGGTCGCGTCGCCGTCGGACAGCGCGCACGCACCCTCCACCTCAGCGGCCAACGCCGTCAGCAACGGGACACCCACCCGGGTCGCGACGCCGGTCAGGTCGGTCGCGGCTCGGCGGGCAGCCGCCGGTTCACCCGACTCGAGCATGATCCGCACGTACGCGGGCAGCAGCCGCGCCCGGCCCAGCCCGCTCGGCTGCGCGTCGAGCGCCTGCCGGATCGCGCTCCCCGCCTCGGCGCGACGTCCCTGGGCCAGGCGGAGCAGGGCCAGTCCGGGTTGGGGATCGGTCAGCCAGCGACCCGCCTCCCGGAAGCAGCGCTCGGCGTCGGCGTACCGGCCCCGGAGCCGGTGCAGCTCGCCGAGGCGGTAGTAGGCCTCGCCGGCGGCCGGGTGACCACCCAGCAGCGAGCAGGCATGGTCAGCCTCGTCGACCGCGTCGGCCCATTCACCGATCAGCTGCATCAGATGGGCCCGATGGACCAGACAGATGCCGCGGAACGGCACCAGACCCGGCTGCGCGGCGCACCAGTGATCCAGAGCCGAGGTCCACTGGCGGGCTCGGACAAGGTCGAACGCTGCCTCGCACTCTCCGATCACGGCGCAGTACACGATACCGGCAGCCTCGGTGCTGACCTCGCCGCTGGTGACGGCCAGCATGGCTTCGTCCAGCCTGCCCATGGCCTGTCGAACCCGTCCCAGGACCACGTCCGCCTGACCCTGGCCCAGCTCGCCGATGGCAACGAGGTCCGGCTCCCCGTGCCGGCGGCCGAGCTGGGCCACCTCGGCGAACGTGGCGAACGCGTCCTCCGCGGCGCCGTCCAGCTGGTCCAGACCGACGGGGATCAGCAGGAAGCCACGTTCGGGATCTGCCTGGTCACCCAGCTCCTCGACCAGGTCAGCGGCCCGGGCGAACCAGGCGCTGGAGCGTACGCCTTCGCCCCGGAGCAGCAGCTGGAGCCCGAGCCAGGCGGCCCGTCGCGCGGCTCGTCGCAGATCGTCGTCGTCGAGCCAGGCGCGGAAGCTGTGGGCGGCGTACTCGTCGGCGTCGCTGTCGCGCCCGACCAGGTGGGCGGCGACCGCCAGCCGGTCGAGGTCGGCGGCAGCCAGGCGCCCGGTCCGATGGCCCTGCGCCAGACACTCGTACGCCTCGGACCACACCCGAGCGTCGTAGGCTGCGCGGCCACGCTCGAGCAGGTCCTCCCTGCTGTCCGCTGCTGACTGGTTCATCCCTGTTCAGGGTCCCACGGAGCATCGTTCCCGATACCCCGTGCGGGATGGACAGAACTACCCATTTCGCTCCTGTGGGTGCTTGGCCCGACGCGCCGAGCCGGCCGGTCTCCCTAGCGTCGGAGCATGACAACCACCACCACGTCGCGACGAGAAGAGCTGATCGCCTCGGTGCCGGTCCAGGAACGCACGGTGCACGCCGCCGGGGTCGAGACGGCCGTGCTCGAGGGAGGCCGGGGCGAGCCCCTGGTCCTGTTGCACGGACCTGGCGAGTCGGCCGTCGTCTGGCTGCCCGTGCTCGGCCAGCTGGTCGCGAGCCACCGGGTGGTCGCCGCGGACCTGCCCGGGCACGGTGCCTCTGCCGCCGGCCCGTCGCCACTGCGCCGGGAATGGGTCGACAGCTGGCTGGTCGACCTGATCGCCGCCACCTGCACGACCCCGCCGGCGCTGGTCGGCCGCGTGGTCGGCGGCGCCGTCGCCGCGCAGTTCGCGGCCAGCCATTCGGACTCCCTGACCCACCTCGTGCTCGTCGACACCATGGGCCTGGAGCCGTTCTCACCGGACGCCCGGTTCGGCCTGGCCATGCGTCGGTTCCTCGCCGATCCGTCGATCGCCAGCTATGAGCGCTTCATGGAGTTCTGCGCCTTCGACCTGGACAGCGCCCGTCGACACCTCGCCCCCCGCTGGACTCCGTACGCGGAGTACGCCGTCGAACAAGCCGCGGACCAACGGGTGCAGGTCGCCATCGGTGGACTTCTCGGCCTCTACGGCGCCACGCCGATCCCGACCGAGACCTGGGCGGCGATCGAGGTACCCGTCTCGCTGATCTGGGGGCGACACGACGCGGCCACCCCCGTCGGCGTCGCCGAGCGGGCGGCCACCGTCCACGGCTGGAGCCTGCGGGTGATCGAAGGCGCTGGAGATGACCCCGCTCTCGACCGACCGGCCGAGTTCCTCGCCGCCCTGGACGAGGTTCTGGCAGCACGAACAGGAAGGACAGTGACATGACGACCATCGACGCCACCCAGGAGCACGTCGCGCCCCGCGAGGCGTGGGACGCGATCGCCGCCGGGTACGACGAGTTCGTCGCCCCGGGAGAGGCCGCCCTGGCGACCGAGGTGCTGCGGATGGTGGGACTTCGCGTCGATCACCGGCTGCTCGACGTCGCCGCCGGAACGGGTGGTCTGAGCCTGCCGGCCGCCCGCCTCGGCGCCGGCGTGGTGGCGACCGACTGGTCGCCGGCCATGATCTCCCGGTTCGACGCGCGGGTCCTCCAGGAGCGGCTCGCCGGTGCGGAGGGGCGGGTGATGGACGCGCACAACCTCGACCTCGGGGATGAGGAGTTCGACGTGGCCGCGTCCCAGTTCGGGGTGATGCTCGTCCCCGATCAGGCCCGAGCCCTGCGGGAGATGGTCCGGGTGACCAAGCCCGGCGGGCGGGTCCTGCTGGTGGCGTACGGTCCCGCCTCGGAGTTCGAGGCTCTGCAGGCCTTCCTGGCCGCCGTGCAGACCGTGGCGCCCGAGTTCGAGGGTCTCCCCACCGATCCACCGCCCCTGGAGTTCCAGGCAGCCGACCCCTCCGTGATGCACGAGCGACTGGCGACCGCCGGCCTGGTCGGCATCGCCGTCGACACGGTGCACCACGAGACGGTGAGCTTCGCCACGGGTCAGCAGTTCTGGGACTGGATGTGGTTCGGGAACCCGGTCGTCGGGATGGTCGTCGGCGACCTGACCGACCAGCAGCAGGTGCTGGTGAAAGGGGCTGTCGACCAGATGGTCCGGGAACGGGCGACCGGGTCCGGCCGGGCCGTCTTCACCGCGCGACTCACCATCGGCCTGGGCTGGAAGTAGGGGCGACCAGGCACGGTGGAGGCATGTGAATCAGCACCAAATGATGCCGTTGGTGATGCAAGGAGGGTCAGATGAGAACGACGGTCACGATCGATGACGAGCTGCTTGCGCGGGCGAGCGAACTGACCGGAGAGACCGAGCGCTCGGCGCTGCTGCGGGCCGGTCTGGCGACGCTGATCCGCGTCGAGAGCGCGCGGCGGCTCGCAGCCCTGGGCGGATCCGACAAGCAGGCGACGGCCGCCCCGCGCCGCCGGGACGCAGGGGCGTGATCCTGGTTGACACAGCGGTGTGGATCGATCATCTCCACAAGTCCGAGCCCGACCTCGTCGCGATGCTCGGTGCCGATGAGGTCGGATGCCACCCGTACGTGATCGAGGAGCTGGCGCTCGGATCACTGAAGCGGCTCACAACGGTGCTCGAGCTGCTGGGCAGCCTGCACAGCTTCCCCGTGCTGACTCACGACGAGGTGATGGCACTGGTCAGCGGACGGCAGCTGTGGGGTCGAGGACTGAGCGCAGTCGACGTTCAGCTTCTCGGCTCGGTGGCTCTGGTCGGCGGGGCGAGGCTGTGGACCCGCGACAGGCGGCTGGCTGCGGCATGCAGGGATGTCGGCCTCAGCCTGGAGCCATCGTGACGCCCGGCTGAGTCCGCCGGATCAGAACCGGCTGGTCAATCCCCCGTCGACGACCAGCACCTGACCAGTGACGTAAGAGGAGTCGGGGCCGGACAGGAAGGTCACCGCCCCGGCGATCTCGGTCGGCTGGCCGAACCGACCGAGCAGCGTCCGCTCCTCCGCCCAGCGCTGCCACTCCGCGGTGGCGAAGAGCGGCGCGTTCACCTCGGTGACGAAGGAGCCGGGGGCCACGGCGTTGACACGGATGCCGTAGTCGCCCAGATCCGCGGCCATCGCTCGGGTCAGTCCCTCCAGCCCGGCCTTCGCGGCCGCGTACCCGACGTCCCCACGGTGGCCGAGGATGCCGCCGACCACCGAGCTCACGTTCACGATCGCCCCACCGTCGACGTGCTCGGCCACCATGGAGGCGGCGACCAGCCGGCTGAGCCCGTACGCGGCCGTCAGGTCGATCTCGACCAGCCGGCGGAAGTCGTCGACCGGCAGGTCGAGCGCCCCCCGTCGGTCCCGCTGGCCCATGTTGTTGACCAGGATGTCGATCCGGCCGTACGGCGCCAGCAGCTCCTCGGTCGCGGCGGCGACGTCGAAGACCGCCGGCTCGGCAGCGAGACCGTCGGCCTGCAGTCCGGCGGCCGCGGCCCGGGTCCGCTCCGGGTCACGACCGTTGACCAGCACCCGCGCGCCGGCGCGCGCCAGCCCGCGGCACATCTCGAGTCCGAGACCGCCGTTGCCGCCCGTCACCAACGCGGTCCGGCCGGTCAGGTCCGTCACGTGGAGGTGTCCCGCGGGGTGGTCTCTGGACCGTCCATCACCTGAGAGCTCTCTGACTCCGCGGTGGTTGCAGCCACCGCGGAGTCGGAATCGCTGCCGGCTGATCCGTCTGCCGCCGGCTCCACACCCTCGACCACCGACTCCCGACCGGGCCGGTTCTTGATCAGCCAGACCAGCCAGACCAGCGCGACCACGAACACGATCAGCGAGGTGTAGTTGTTCAGCCGGAAACCGCCGATCTCGTTCACCGTGTCGATCCGCAGCGCCTCGATCCAGAACCGCCCGGCGGTGTAGAGCACCACGTACAGGGCGAAGACCTTGCCGTGTCCGAGCCGCCACCTCCGGTCCGCCCAGACCAGCACCCCGGCCACCCCGAGATTCCAGAGCAGCTCGTACAGGAAGGTGGGGTGGAAGGTCGCGTACTGCTCGTACGCGGTCGGCCGGTAGCGCTCGTCGATCTCCAGTCCCCACGGCAGGGTGGTCGGCCGACCGAACAGCTCCTGGTTGAACCAGTTGCCGAGGCGTCCGATGGCCTGCGCCACCACCAGACCCGGGGCGACGGCGTCCAGCATGGCCGGGAAGCGGACCTTTCGACGCCGACCGACCAGGTAGCCGCCGAGCACGCCGCCGGCGACCGCACCCCAGATGCCGAGGCCGCCGTTCCAGATCTTGAGGGCGTCGAGCGGATCCCGACCCGGCCCGAAGTAGAGCTGGTAGTCGGTGATCACGTGGTAGATCCGGGCGCCGACGATGCCGCAGGGGATGGCCACCGCGATCACCAGCTCGAGGGTGTCGGGCGTACCGCCCCTCGCCCGCCAGCGGCGGCTCGCGATGACCCCGCCGACGATGATCCCGACGATGATGCACAGGGCGTACGCCCGGAGCGGCAGGCCGAACAGGTGCCAGACCCCTGAGCTCGGGCTGGGGATGAACAAGGTGGTCACTGCTGGGCCGCCTCTGCGATCTGGGCCTCGAGGCCGTCCGGGGTCACGGTGGTGAGGTCGACCTGCTGGCCGTCGAGGAACATCGTCGGCGTACCGGTCACGCCGGCGGCCGAGGCCGCGTCGTTGATCGAGTTCACCCAGTCCTCGTGGCTGCGCTGGGTCACGCAGGTCGAGAAGGTGTCGGGCACCGAGCCGTTGACCTGCTGGGCGAGCTGGGTGAGCTGGGAGTCGCTCCAGTCGAGGGTGTGGTTGGCGAACAGCGCTGCGTAGTAGGTCTCGCCGAAGCCGGCCTCGGCCGCACAGGCGAAGGCGTTCGCTGCCGACATCGAGCCGTCGTCGATGAAGGCCATCGGGAAGATCCGCAGGGTGATCTGGCCGGCCTCCTGGGCGTCGGTGAGGGTCTGACCGTACTGCTCCTCGAACTCCGCGCAGTGGGGGCAGTGGAAGTCGGAGTACAGGTCGATCGTCACCGGCGCGCCGGCGGATCCCCAGGAGATCGGGTGGCTGGCCGTGATGGTCACCGGCGCCGAGGTCTCTCCGGGAGTCACCGAGCCCGCCTGCGGTGCCCGGTTGGCCCGCCAGGCTTGGAGGCCGATCCCGCCGCCGACCAGCACCACGACGACGACGCTGACGATCGCGGCCAGCAGTCGTCGCTCCTTGCGCCGCTGCGCGGCCTGCTGATCCGCCAAGGCACGTTGTCGAGCGCTCACCTGGTCCCGGCGCGACTGCTCGGTCTGCTGCTTCTTGCGCGCTGGACTCACCGGTGGCCCGCTCGCGCCGGCTCGGCGATCTGCTGCGGGTCGGGGTGGTCGAGGGCGAACCGGCTCAGCGGCCGCCAGACGAGCCAGCAGCACAGGGCCAGCAGCGCGAGGTCGCGGACGATCTCCCACGCGTACGCGGTCTGCCCGGGCGCCACCTGACCACCGCCGCCGAAGCAGCCGCAGTCGATGCTCAAGCCACGGACGGCGGCCGAGACGACCGCGAGGATGAACACGACGACGAGCAGCCCGGAGACCAGGGCCGCTGTCCGGGTGAACAGACCCAACACCAGCAGCAGACCGAGTCCCAGCTCCAGGAAGGGCAGGCCCCAGCCGATCGGCCGCTCCAGCCAGGCCGGAACCAGCTCGTAAGCCCGGACCGAGGCCACCGAGGACTGCGGATCGATCACCTTCAGCGCACCGGCCGCCAGCAGCACCCCGCCGACGACCAGTCGCGCGATGGTCGAGATCCAGGGGGCCAGCTCATCCAACCGCCGACCCTGGGCCCTCGGGGCGATCATGCGGAGGGAACGGGCGCGGCTCCGCCGAGGCGGACGCCGGCGGCCAGATCGGCGACGACGGCACGCAGACCCGTCAGGTCGTCCGGCGTACCGGCGTCCTCGGCGGCCAGCAGGGTGGCGACCAGCGCGGAGCCCACGATCGCCGCGTCCGCGTAGCCGATCACCTCGCGCGCCTGGGTCCCGTTGGAGATGCCGAGCCCGACGCCGACCATGGCAGTCGGGTCGGCCCGCCTGATCCGCTGCACCAGGGCCGGGGCTGCCGACGACGTCTGTGACCGGGTGCCGGTCACCCCCATCACCGCGGTCGCGTACACCCAGCCCCGGCAAGCCGCCAACGTGCTGGTGATCCGCTCGTCGGTCGAGGACGGTGACACCAGAAAGATCCGGTCGAGCCCGTGGGCGTCCGAGGCAGCGATCCAGGCGCCGGCCTCGTCCGGAGTGAGGTCGGGCGTGATCGCGCCGGAGCCACCGGCGGCGGCCAGGTCGCGGCAGAAGCGGTCGGGCCCGTACTGCTCGATCAGGTTCCAGTACGTCATGACCACGGCCTGGGTGCCGGTGCTCGCGACCGCCTCGACGGCGGCGAACGCGTCCCGAGTCCGCACCCCGCGGGCCAGCGCCTTGGTGCCGGCGCGCTGCACGGTGACACCATCCATCATCGGGTCGCTGTAGGGCATGCCCACCTCGACCAGGTCGACGCCGGGCTGCTCGCCGTCTCCGCCCCCTCCTGTCCCACACAGGGCCTGGACCGCCGCGAGAGAGGTGGCGACGTCTGGGTAGCCGACGTGCAGGAAGCCGACCAGGGCACCGCGGCCGGACGCCTTGGCGTCGGCGAACGCACGGCCCGAGCGGCCGAGGTCGAAGCTGGTCGGGGCGACGGTGCTCACGTGGTCTGCCCTGCCGTGCTCGGGGTGCCGGAGGTGTCGATGTCGAACCACTTGATGGCGGTGTCGACGTCCTTGTCGCCGCGGCCGGACAGGTTCACCAGGATCAGCGGTGGGGTCCCGTCCGGGCCGACGGGCAGCCGCCGACCGAGCCGCAGAGCGCCGGCCAGGGCGTGCGCCGACTCGATGGCCGGCAGGATCCCCTCGGTCCGGGTGAGGAGGGCGAGGGCGTCCATGGCCTCGGCGTCGGTGACGGACTCGTAGCTGCCGCGACCGGTGTGGGCCAACCAGGAGTGCTCCGGCCCCACGCCCGGGTAGTCCAGCCCGGCGGAGATGGAGTGCGACTCGCGGGTCTGGCCGTCATCGTCCTGCAGCACGTACGTCCGCATCCCGTGCAGCACCCCGACCGTGCCGGCCGAGATGGTGGCGGCGTGCTTGCCGGTCTCGACTCCGTCGCCGCCGGCTTCGAACCCGTACAGGGCGACCTCGGTGTCGGGGATGAAGTCGGCGAAGATGCCCAGCGCGTTGGAGCCGCCGCCGACGCAGGCGGCGACCACATCCGGCAGCCGCCCGTACCGGTCCAGCAGCTGAGCGCGGGCCTCGGTGCTGATGACCCGCTGGAACTCCCGGACCAGCAGCGGGAACGGGTGCGGACCGGCCACCGTGCCGATCAGGTAGTGGGTCTGGTCGACCGAGGCGACCCAGTCGCGCATCGCGTCGTTCATCGCGTCCTTGAGCGTCTGCGAGCCAGACTCGACGGCGATCACGTCCGCACCGAGGAGGCGCATCCGAGCCACGTTGAGCGCCTGACGCTCGGTGTCGACCCGGCCCATGTAGACGGTGCAGTCCATCCCGAACAGGGCCGCCGCGGTGGCGGTGGCGACGCCGTGCTGACCGGCTCCAGTCTCCGCGATCACCCGGGTCTTGCCCATCCGCTTGGCCAGCAGGGCCTGACCCAACACGTTGTTGATCTTGTGCGAGCCGGTGTGGTTGAGGTCCTCGCGCTTGAGCACGATGGTCGGCGCGACGCCGGACTCCCCGACCGCGTGATCGGCGAACCTCGGCACCTCGGTGACCGGGCTCGGCCGCCCGGTGTAGTCGGTCAGCAGCGCGCTCAGCTCGGCGGCGAAGGCGGGGTCGGCCTGAGCCGCGTGGAACTCCTCCTCCAGCTGCTTCAGCGCCGCGTGCAGCGCCTCGGGGACGAACTTGCCGCCGAACTGGTCGAAGTGCCCGGTCGCATCGGGAAGAGTCTGGGTGACCACGGGAGGATTCCTATCGTTGCCGTACGACGTCGGTGATGCAGACGCACAGGCAAACGTACCTGTCGACGGTCGACCGTGTCCTGAGCGCGCGTGGTCTCGGTCGGAGGATGCGGCGTCAGGACTTGTGCAGCGCCGGGTGAGCACCCGCCGCGACCAGGTCGGCCACACCCGACCGGGGGTCGCGGTCGGTGACCAGCGCCTCGCCCACCAGCACCACGTCGGCACCGTTGCGGGCGAGCTCGATGACATCGTGAGGACCGCGGACCCCGGACTCGGCGATCCTGACGATCCCGTCGGGGATGAGCGGCGCCAGCCGGGCGAACGTCGTCGCGTCGACCTCGAGAGTCTGCAGGTTGCGGGCGTTGATGCCGATCACGTTCGCCCCGGCGTCGACCGCGCGGCGGACCTCGTCCGCGGTGTGCGCCTCCACCAGCGGGGTGAGACCGATGGAGCGAGCCCGCTCGATCAGCGAGGTGAGCTCCGCGTCGGTCAGTGCCGCCACGATCAGCAGCACCAGGTCGGCCCCGGCGGCCCGGGCCTCGAACAGCTGGTAGGAGGTGACGATGAAGTCCTTGCGCAGGACCGGGACCGAGACGGCGAGCCGCACTTGGACGAGGTCGTCCAGAGAGCCGCCGAACCGGCGTTGCTCGGTGAGCACGGAGATCGCCGCAGCCCCACCGTCCTCGTACGCGGCCGCGAGGGCCGCCGGGTCGCTGATGGTGGCCAGCGCTCCCTTGCTCGGGCTGGACCGCTTGACCTCGGCGATCACGGCCACTCCCGGGCCGCGCAGCAACGGCATCGGGTTCAGGGCCGGGTCGATGATCTTGGCCCGCTCCTTGAGTCGGTCCAGGCTCGTCGTGGCCTGGCGGAGGGCGAGGTCCTCCCGGACCCCAGCGATGATGTCGTCGAGAGCGCCCACAGCACAGCCGCCTAGACGGCGCCCATTCCCATCTTCTGCAGGACGACTGTCGCGATCAGCGAGATCACCAGCAGCACGCCTCCGGCCCAGAACACCGGCCAGTTGCCGAACACCAGTCCGGCAGCCATCACCAGGAAGCCGATCAGGGCGATGGTGCTTCCTGTCCACGCGGCCGCGGTGCGCCCGTGATGGACGTGCTTGTTGCCAGGAGCGGGCTCGTACTCGCTCACGTCGTAGATCTTCGGTTCGGTGCCGGCCATCACGTCCTCACTCCCGCCGGTGATCGTGGGTCGGGTCCATTGTGGCCCTTTCCTCGTCCGGACGCACATCGGGGTCAGCGGGGGCGGTCGGGTCGAGTCCGGCATCGAGGTCCTTCCAGACCCGAGCGGGATCGTCGTCGAGCGTCGCGTCGAGATCGGCGGCCCGGCCGGCGTCGGGACCGGACCGGTCGAATCGAGCGGCCCGGCTCGCCCACCGGGGAGCTCCCCACCACAGCAGGACCGCACCGAGCAGGACGAGCGCGCCGGCCACCAGGTAGACCCAGGGCCACCAGGTCGCGCTCAGGGCGAACTGGTCGGTCAGGCTGCTCTGCCGGACGCGGCTGCGCACGCTGTCTGCATCGGGTGCCGAGACCCGGCTCCCGGTGACGATCATGCCGAGACCGGTCGCTGCGAGCAGCACCGCCAGCACTCGTCGGCCACGGACCTTCAGCACCAGGCTGAGCAGCACGCCGGCGAGGGTGACCGCGGCCAACGCCTGGCAGAGGCCGCCGGTGACGTCGGAGCCGCTGAAGGCGACCGAGGCGCCGTTGCCAGTGGCCCGCCACCACGGTTGGGCACTGGCCACGAAGCCGAGACCTGCCCCGAGCAGCAGCACCGCGAGGGTGCCACCTCGGCCGAGCGAAGAAGATTTCACGTGACCGGCCGGAAGGACTGGGCGACGGCGATCGCGCGGACCACCGCGGCGGCCTTGTTCTGTGACTCCTGGTCCTCTGTGGGCGGGTGGGAGTCGGCGACGATGCCGCCACCGGCCTGGATGTAGGCGGTGCCGTCGCGCAGCAGCGCAGTCCGGATGGCGATCGCCGCGTCCGCGCCACCGCCCAGATCGAGGTAGCCGACCACGCCGCCGTAGAGCCCGCGCCGTGAGACCTCGAGCCTGTCGATGATCTCCATCGCCCGCACTTTCGGGGCACCGGACAGGGTGCCGGCCGGGAAGGCGGCCAGGACCGCGTCCAGCGCGGTCCGCTCGGGCGCCAGCCGTCCGGTGACGGTGGACTCCAAGTGCATGATGTGGCTGTAACGACGGACGTCCATGAACTCGACCACCTCGACTGTGCCCGGTTGGCAGACCCGGCCCAGGTCGTTGCGGCCGAGATCGACGAGCATCACGTGCTCAGCGCGTTCCTTCGGGTCGGCCAGCAGCTCGGCTTCCAGATCGGCATCCTCGGCCGGGTTCGCGCCGCGCGGCTTGGAGCCGGCGATCGGATGGGTGAGCACCACGTCGTCCTGCACGGTGACCAGCGCCTCGGGCGAGGACCCGACGATGTCGAAGCCGTCCAGTCGGAGCAGGTACATGTAGGGACTCGGATTGGTCAGGCGCAGCATCCGGTAGACATCCAGGGCGTCGGCGGTGGTGTCGACCTCGAACCGCTGGCTGACCACGATCTGGAAGGCCTCACCGGCCTTGATCTCCTCCACCGCGGCCGAGACCGCCGCCTGGAACTCTGCCGCGGTGCGCTGCCGGCGCACCTTCGGCTCGGCGATCGGGCTGACCGCGACCGGCGCGGCAGGGGTGGGTTCGGCGATCGCGGCCGACAGGGCCTCGACCCGGCTGACGGCATCGGCGTACGCCTCGTCGACGTGCTCGTCGCTGCCGTCGAAGTTGACCGCGTTGGCGATCAGCCAGACCTGGTTGTCGTGGTGGTCGAGCACGACGAGATCACCGACCACCAGCATCACCAGCTCGGGGATGCCCAGGTCGTCGGGATTGCTGTCCGGCAGCCGCTCGATCCGGCGGACGATGTCGTAACCGAGGTAGCCCACCAGGCCCGAGGCCAGCGGCGGCAGCGCCGGATCGTGGGGGGTGTGGAGCCGTCGCAGGGTCTCGGCGACCGCCGCCAGCGGGTCGCCACCGCTCGGCATGCCGGAGGGAACCCGCCCGGTCCAGGTCGCGGCGCCATCGACCTCGGTCAGGGTGGCGACGGCGTTGACGCCGATGAACGAGTAGCGGGACCAGACCCCCTGCTCCGCCGACTCCAGCAGGAAGGTGCCCGGCCGCAGGCCGGCGAGCTTGCGGTACAGGCCTGTCGCGGTCTCGGTGTCGAGCAGCAGCCGCCGTCGGACGGAGATCACCCGGCAGTCAGGTGCGAGCGTCCGGAACTCCTCCAGCGTCGGCTCGATCTCCCCCGTCGGGATCTCCGTGCCGAGTGCCGGGCTCATCGAGCGGACTCCTGAGCCGCGCCGACGACGGCCGGCAGCAGACGTGCGTCGAAGCACGTGCGATCACCTGTGTGGCAGGCCGCGCCCTCCTGGTCGACCGTGACGAGCAGGGTGTCTCCGTCGCAGTCCAGGCGAACCTCCTTGACCCACTGGCGGTGGCCGCTGGTCTCGCCCTTGACCCAGTACTCGCCGCGACTCCGCGAGAAGTAGGTGGCCCGGCCGGTGGTCAGCGTCCGGCGCAGGGCCTCGTCGTCCATCCAGCCGACCATCAGCACCTCCTGGGTGTCCCACTGCTGCACCACGGCGGTGACCAGGCCGGCGGAGGTCCGCTTCAGCTGGGCGGCGATGCTCGGATCGAGTGCGAGCGGGGTCGGATCGGGAGCGGTCACAACGCCATTCTTCCCGTACCGCAGCTGCCGTGACTGGCTCGTTTCACCGAACGGGTCCGATTGGGTGCCGTGCCCTAGCATGGCTCCCCGTGACATTCCTGCTCTGTCGCGCTCCGCGCTCCGAGAGGCTCCGCCCGTGACCTTCGCCAAGTCGGAGCGCGCCGCTCTGTGCGACCTCTTCGATGCCCAGGGCCCGGCGGCACCGACGCTGTGCGAAGGCTGGTCGACTCATGATCTGGCCGCGCACCTGTGGATTCGCGAGACCGACCCGATCGGCGCCTCCGGACTGGTGGCCAAGCCGCTGTCCGGACTGCTGGACCGACGGATGGCGGAGGTGAAGCAGCGCTGGGACTTCGCCGAGCTGGTGGACCGGATCCGCAACGGGCCTGCTCGGTTCTCCGTCTTCGCGCTGCCCGGGGTCGACGAGCCGGCGAACACCACCGAGTTCTTCGTCCACCACGAGGACGTGCGTCGCGCCGGTGCAGAGCCGCTGCCACCCCGCGAGCTCAGCACCGACGTCGAGGACTGGATGTGGAAGCGGCTCAAGCTGTTGGGCCGGGCGTTCTTCCGGCGGGCTCAGGTCGGAGTGGTCCTGGAGCGGGCCGGGACCGAGGGCCAGTACGAGCCGGAGGCAATCCGGGCGGTGTCCGGCGCGACGATCGTCACCGTGATCGGCAAGCCGAGCGAGCTGATGTTCTATGCCAACGGGCGTGGCTCGGCAGCGGACGTACGACTGGTGGGCGAACAGGACGCGCTGGACCTGTTGCACAGTGCTGATCTGACCATCTAGGGCCGAACCCCCGACGGGTTAGCGTCGTCCGGTGCTCCGCCGATTCGTCCGACCCTCCACCGACGCTGGGGTCGTCACTCTGCTGGCCGGCATCTTCGGCGCGGTCGCCCTCATCCTGCTGCTGGTCGCCGCCGGTCTCGCGCTCCACACCGGCGCCTTCCTCCGCGGCTCCGCCTCGGCCACCGGGACCGTCGTCGCGCTGGTCAGCCGGATGTCCTGCAGCACGGACAGCGACGGTGACGAGAGGTGTCGCAACGTGCACGCTCCACGGGTTCGCTTCAGCACCGCTGACGGCCGACAGATCGAGTACCTGTCCCGCATCGCCAACAACCCGTCGCCCTATCACGAGGGACAGCAGGTCGAGATCCGCTATCGGCCGGCCGACCCGACGGACGCTCGGATCTACTCCTTCGTCGACCTCTGGCTGGCTCCGGTGATCGTAGGAGGCATCGGTGGGATCTTCGGGCTGATCGCCGGCGTGCTCGCAATGATCGCCCGAGCACTATGGCGGCGGGCCGAGACGAAACCCACTCCGCCGGAGCGACTGGTCACCAACGAGCCGGACCGCTGGCAGGATCCCGGCACGCTCCGCTGAGAATGGCCTCGATCTGATCTGGACCGGGAGCCATGACTCGGGGTAGGAAGGGTGATCCCCTAGTTCAGGAGCTTCCCCATGGCTCGAACCGCACGTCGGGTGGCCGCCGGCCTGCTCGGCCTCACTCTCGCCGCCGGCCTGCTCGCCGGCGCATCGACGTCCACCGCCGACGCCGATACGAACACGCCGCACCGGGTCACGAAGAAGAACCCCACCGCGTACGGGTGGGGCGGTGCTGTCTCCAGCGTCGACCCGGAGGCGACCGCGGCCGGGCTGCGGGTGCTGCGCGACGGCGGCAACGCGGTCGACGCCGCCGTGGCGACGGCCGCGGCGCTGGGCGTCACCGAGCCGTACTCGGCCGGCATCGGTGGTGGTGGCTACTTCGTCTACTACGACGCGAGGACCCGGCGGGTGCACACCATCGACGGCCGGGAGACGGCGCCGAGCAGCATGCCCGAAGACGCGTTCCTCAAACCGGGCGGGGAGGCGTACCCGTTCGCCCAGCTGGTGACCAGCGGGCTGTCCGTCGGCGTGCCCGGCACCCCGGCCACCTGGGAGCGGGCCCTGGAGCTGTGGGGTCGTCAGTCGCTGGCCGCCAACCTGCGGCCGGCCATCCGGATCGCCGAGCGCGGCTTCGAGGTCGACGAGACGTTCCGCAACCAGACGCTGGACAACAAAGCCCGCTTTGCGCAGATCACCCCGACGGCCGAGCTCTTCCTGCCTGACGACGACGCCCCGAGGGTGGGCTCGGTGTTCCGCAACCGCGACTTGGCCGACACCTACCGCGAGATGGCGCGCGGCGGCGCGGCAGTGATCTACAGCGGTCCGATCGCCTCCGACATCGTTGACACGGTCGCCACGCCGCCGAAGAATCCGACCGCCCTGCTGCCCGTGTTCCCCGGTCGAATGACCCTCGCCGACCTGCAGGCATACGAGGTGATCGACCAGAAGCCGACCAAGGTGCGCTACCGGCACCTCGACGTGTACGGGATGGCGCCGTCGTCGTCGGGCGGCACCACGGTCGGGGAGGCGCTCAACATCCTCGACACCGTCGATCTGGGACAGATGTCGGAGCCGAAAGCGCTGCACTACTACCTGGATGCCTCCGCCCTGGCCTTTGCCGACCGCAACGCCTACGTCGGCGACCCGGCCTTTGTCTCTGTGCCGACCCGGACCCTTCTGTCCCAGCGGTTCGCGGACG
>DASQLI010000149.1:0-17113 GCA_035630075.1 Microlunatus sp. | reverse complement strand
GAGTCGGGGATGGGCGTCGGCTCCGGCGCAGGGATCCGGAGGGTGGGGTTCACCGCACCGGGCCGGCCAGGCGGAATCGCCTCGCCACCGGCCAGCGCCGACAGCTGCGCAGCCGCCTCCGACATCGTCGGACGGTCAGCGGGCTCGGCGCTCATCATCGCCATCAGCAGCGGACCCAGCGGCCCAGCCCGTTCCGGCGGTCTCAGCTCCCCGGCCGCCACCCGGTAGAGCACAGCGATCGCGTTGCCCTCGGTGCCGGAGGGCGGCACGCCCTCGACTGCGGCGTACAGCGTGGCGCCCAGGGAGTACACGTCCGAGGACGAGGTCGACTCCTGGCCGCGGGCCGACTCGGGTGCCAGGTAGGCCGGGGTGCCGGTGATCATGCCGGTCATCGTGAGCGTGGTGTCGCCGTAGGACCGGGAGATGCCGAAGTCGCAGATGCGGGCGGTGCCGTCGTCGCCGATCAGCACGTTGCCCGGCTTGACGTCACGGTGCACGATCCCCAGGGCGTGCGCGGCGGTCAGAGCGGCGGCGACCTGCGAGCCGACCCGGGCTGCCTCGGTCGGCGACAGCGTGCCCAGCTCGCGCATCGCCTGGGACAGCGGCACCGAGGGCACCAGCTCCATCACGATGCACGGCTTGCCCTCGTGCTCGACCACGTCGAAGACCGACACCGCGTACGGGTGCTGGAGGCGGGCGGTGATCCGTGCCTCGCGCATGGCTCGCTGGACGACCACCTCGCCTTCGGCGTCGGTCAAGCCGGGCTGACTGCGTAGCTGCTTGACCGCCACCGAGCGAGCCAGCCGCTCGTCGCGGGCCTCCCAGACCACGCCCATGCCGCCGGCGCCGATCTCTCGTACCAGCCGGTAGCGATCGGCGATCAGAGCCCCGGGCGCTGCCATCGGCCTCCGCTCTCCTGATCCGCCGCAGTCGTGTGGCCAGGACTGTGGCCAGGGCCGAGCGTACTCACCCGGATGCCAACCGCGTCCGGCTCCGGTGCGCATCCGCTGTCAGCCACCGGCATGATGGGCCCATGGACCCCGGTGCGTACTCGGTGGCCTTCCCGCGCCGCTGGTGGTATCCGGTGGCTCGCTCGTCGGAGCTCGCCCGGCGGCCACTGGCCGTCACCATGATGGACACTCCGCTGGTGGCGTTCCGGCATGCTGGGGGCCGCCCCGCTGTGGTCCTCGACCGGTGCAGTCATCGCAACTACCCGCTGTCGCTCGGACAGGTGACTGACGAGGGACTGCTGCAGTGCGGGTACCACGGCTGGAGCTTCGACGGCGACGGACAGTGCCGACTGATCCCCGGACTGCGCCACGGTCGCACCCAGTCAACCTGGCACGTTCCCTCGCACGCAACGGTGGAACAGGACGGCTTCGTGTGGGCCTGGGGCGAGCCGGATGCCGAACCGACCCGCCCTCCGTTCGCCCTGCCGGTGGTCGAGGGACGCAATGCCGGTGAGGCCGTCTTCCGGTGCGACCTCGACGCCACCCTGCGCGCCGCGTCGGAGAACGCGCTCGATGTCCCGCACACCGCGTACCTGCATCGCGGCTTCTTCCGCGGTGGGGCCACCCGCACCATCACCGCGGTCCGCCGCCCGGTCGACGGCGGCGTCGAGGTGCAGTACCTGGGCGAACCGGTCCGGATGGGGCCGATCAGGACGTCTGCGGACTCCGACCGGACCTTCGATCACTGGGATCGCTTCCTGCTCCCGTCGATCGCCCAGATCGAGTACGCGGTCCAGGGATGGTTCCGAGTCGTGAACACCATCGTCCAGCTGCCGGTCGCCCCGTTGCGCACTCGGGCCTGGTTCGTGGTCCGCTACTCCAGCCCTCTGCCGGCCGCGATGGTGCGGGCCGTCGTGCGTTCGCAGGGCAAGCGCATCCTGCGCCAGGACGCCGACGCGCTGGCTCGGCAGACGGAGCGGACCCGCAGCTTCGGCGGCGAGCGCTACGCCTCCACCGAGATCGACCTGCTGGGCACGGCGATCTGGCGACTGCTCCGTCACGCCGAACGCGTCGAGCAGCCCGATGGTGAGGACCTTCCGCCGCTCACGATCAGGGAACGTGAGGTCGTGTTCGAGGCATGATCACGGGCGTCCCGAGGTGACCCGGCTCGACGGGGAGCGGCTCCATCGGGAGTCGTACGTGATCGATCTGCACACCCACGGCCCGGGTTTCGTGCCGCAGCCGTTCCGTGCCGCATGGCGCGCCGCCACCCTGGCCGCGCCGGCGGAGGCCGGGTTCGACGCCCTTCGGCCGAGCGGTGTCGACGCCGTAGTGAGCAAGGCGGTCGGCGACCCGGTCGTCACCCGCTGCTACCTGGGTCGCCGTCCCTGGCAGGCGGTCGAAGCGCAGCTCGCCCGGATCGAGCGACAAGCCGCCGAAGCCGGTGCTGCCGTCGTCGGCACGGTCGCCGGTCTGCAGCAGGCACGGGAGCGACAGATCCCTGCTGTCGTTCTCGGGGTCGAGGGGGCCGACGCGCTCGGTCATGACCTCGACCTCGTCGATGCCTGGTACGAGCGCGGCGTGCGGGTGATCGGACTGGTTCACCTCGGCGACAACAGCCTGGGCACGACCTGCCTGCCGTGGCAACGGTACGGCGGGCCGCTCCCGGTGCGCCGCTCCCAGCCACTGGGCCTCACGGCCTTCGGGGCACGGGTTGTCGAGCGCATGAACGACCTCGGCGTGCTGGTCGATGTTGCCCACTGCGACGGACCCACGCTGTTGGAGGTGGTTGGCGTCACGACCGCGCCGGTCGTGTCCTCGCACACCGGCGCACGCGCCCTCCAGGACTTTCCCCGCTATCTCGCCGACGACGAGCTGCACGCGATCGCCACGACCGGCGGCCTGGTGGGTCTCTGGCCGTACCGCAGTCGTCGGGCCGGGGTGCGCGACATCCCCGAGCTCGCTGCCCATGCCCGGCACATCGCCGACACGATCGGCCCCGAGCATCTCGGCCTGGGCACCGACATGAACGGTGTGCCCGGGGTGATGGCCGGGTACGGCGGTGAGATCGATCTGCCGAAGGTGACGGATGCGCTGCTGGATGCAGGCTTCGACCACCAGGAGATGCGGGGAATCCTGGGTGGCAACGCGCTCCGGCTGTTGCGGCAGGTGGAACGGGCTCGCAGGAAGCTCTCCTGATCAAGGACGAGCATCGCGCCCCGAGCTTGTCGAAGGGCCTTCGACAAGCTCAGGCCGCGGGCCTCGAAGGGCCTTCGACAGGCTCAGGCCGCGGGCCTCGAAGGGCCTTCGACAGGTCAGGCCGCGGGCCTCGAAGGGCCTTCGACAGGTCAGGCCGCGGGCCTCAAAGGGCCTTCGACAGGCTCAGGCCGGGGGCCTCAAAGGGCCTTCGACAGGCTCAGGCCGCGGGCCTCAAAGGGCCTTCGACAGGCTCAGGCCGCGGGCGGCAGGCCCGGCCGCGGACTGTGGGACGCGTACCGTGGCTCGATGACCTCCTCCACAGCAGGCTCCACGGATCCGGTGGAGCTAGCGCTGCCCTTCCGGGGTCGGTGGCAGGCACGCAACAGTCCGGCCCGGAGGGTGCCGAGTCACGGTACGGACCTGTTCGGTGTGACCTACGCGATCGACTTCGTCGCGGTCGACGACCACGGCCGCTCGGCGCGGCGAACGTGGCGCAGCTGGATGTCGGTCGAGCCGCCGGCGATCTTCGTCGGCTTCGGTGCGGACATCCTGGCACCGGCTCCAGGCGTGGTCGTCCAGGCCGCCGACGGTGAGCCTGATCATGAAGCGCGCCGCTCCCTTCCCGCCCAGGTCGGGTACGCGTTGGGCCAACCGAAACGCGTGCGGGCCGGCATCTCGGCGATCGCCGGCAACCACGTCGTCCTTGACCTCGGGAGCGGCGGCCCGTTCGTCCTGCTGGCGCACTTGAAGTGCGGTTCGGTTCGGGTGCGGACCGGTGATGTGGTGGCAACCGGTGAGACCGTCGGCTTGTGCGGAAACTCCGGCAACAGCACCGAGCCGCATGTTCACGTGCAGGCCACCGACTCGGTGTCCTGGTCGAGTGCGGTCGGCCTGCCCATCACCTTTCGTCGGCCGGGTGGTGGAGTCTGGCTGCCGGCTGAGTCGGAGATCGTCGAGGCAGGGGAGGGCTCCGGCTAGCCGGATGACCCGTCCGGTGATGCGGCCTCGGCGACCACCTTCCCGTCGGCCAGGAACTGCTCGAAGGATCCCCACGGCTGCTGGCCGGCCTTGTCCATGATCACCTCCTGGGAGTACTGCACCAGGTAGACCCGGCGGAGCCGGTCGGTCAGGTTCGGGCCGCTGCGGTGGATGACGGTGCTGGAGAAGCAGACGATCGACCCGGCCGGGACGATCACCGGCATCCCCGGGTCGCTGCCGAAGTAGCACACCTCGTCGCCGGTCTCGGCACGAATGTGCTTGACGTAGGACCTGATCCCCGACCGGCTGTACGGCAGCAGGTAGACCGAGCCGTTCTCCTCGGTCACGTCGTCCAAGGCGATCCAGCAGCTCAGGTAGGGCTCGTGATCCTCGTGCACATAGCCCGAGTCCTGGTGCCAGGAGAAGGCCGTGTCCGGGTCGGCCGCCTTGATCACGTACTGCTCCCAGAACAGGTAGGCCTCAGGACCGAGGACACGGCGGCAGATCGCGGCCATGGTCGGGCCGAGGGCGAACGAGCGCAGCTCTGGGCGCTCCTGGTAGACCATCGCGCTGAAGTACCGCTTGCCGCGCGCGTTGATGCCCAGCCGGTCCACGCCCTCGGCGTCCATCAGCGCATCCAGGCGGTCCATGGAGTACTGAGCTCCACTGCGCAACAGCTCGAGCTCATCCGCACTCAGCACCGACTCCAGCACGAAGTAGCCCTCGGCTCGGTACTGATTCAGCATCTGCGGGCTGACGCGGTCGGTGGTGTCGGTCATGCGCGGAGCCTCTCGTCATGAGGAGTAATTCGTGCCGGTGCCGGGCTCGATCGAGGGGTCGTCGCCGGGCCGAGGACTCGACACAGACACCATAGAACGAGCGAGCCCGCAGAACCCGGGACGACGGTCAATCTCGGGGATGGAGACCCGGTCCGGTGACGGGGCACTGGCTGTACCGGTGCACCGCCACCCGGTCGTCGGGGACCGGAGTGGATTCCGGCTGCCGACCGACGCCGAACCAGGCGACGACAGCACCGACGACCAGCAGTGCCGCCCCGATGATCATGGACGTGCCGAAGCCCTGGCTCAGCGCGCTGACGTCACCCAGCCCCACGCTGGACAGCCCTGCGATCGCGGGGATGATCACCACGGCCAGCAGTCCAGCCGTGCGCGCCACCGCGTTGTTGATCCCCGATGCCGCCCCGGCGAGGTCATCTCCGACCGAACCCAGGGCGGCAGCGGTCAGGGGCGCAACGGCGCAGGACAGCCCCAACCCCAGCAAGACCACCGACGGCAGCACGTCGGTGAGGTAGCGGGCATCAGCCCCGATCGGCACGGCCAGCACGAATCCAGCCGCCGCGAGTAGGGCACCGGCCGTCATCAGTGGCCGCGGACCGATCCGCTCTGAGAGGGCCCCGGACCGGGCCGACAGCAGCAGCATGAGCAACGTCGAGGGCAACAGCGACGTGCCGGCGGCGAGCGGCGACCATCCGCTCACGGCTTGGAGCTGGATGACGAGGAGGAAGAAGTAGACGCTGAGCGCGGCGTAGAGGAAGACGGTCACGACGTTGGTCGCGGAGAACACCCGGTTGGCGAAGATGGACGGCGGCACCAGGGGATGGGTCGTCGTTCGCTCCCAGAGAACGAATCCCACGGCGGCGAGCGCGCCGACGAGGGAGCCCCCCACGGCCGGCAGCGTCCAGCCGGACTCACCGGCCGTGGTGAGACCGTAGGTGAGGCTGCCGAGACAGCCGACCAAGATCATCGAGCCCGGCAGGTCCATCGGTCGCCGGCCGATACCGGTCTGCTTGGACTCCGGTACGTGTCGGAGACTGATCAGCAGCACGGCCACGGCGAGCGGCAGGTTGATCACGAACACCAGCCGCCAGCTCGACTGCACCAGCCAGCCACCAACGAACGGCCCGGCGGCCGAGGCGATGCCACCCAGACCCGACCACACGCCGATCGCCTTCGCCCGGTCGGTGCGGACGAAAGTCGAGGAGATGATCGCCAGGCTGCCGGGCGTCACCAAGGCGCCGCCGACACCTTGCAGGGCGCGAGCGGCGATGAGCATCTGCTCGTTCACGCTGACGGCGCAGAGCACGGAGGCCAGGGCGAACCACACCGTACCGATCAAGAAGACCCGTCGGCGCCCGTAGCGGTCGCCCAGCACGCCGCCGATCAGGATGAAGGAAGCGAGGGTGAGCGTGTAGGCGTTGCTGATCCACTGCAGGCCGGCGAAACCGACATCCAGCTCGTTCCCGATCCGAGCCAGCGCGACATTCACCACCGTGGCATCGAGCATGACGAGTCCGGAGGCGGCGACGGTGGCGGCCAGCACCCAGCGACCCTGCGTGGTGCCGGTCCGTACGCCGCCTGCCTCCGCAGTCGCCGTGCTCATGGTCACGACTGTAAGTCGCCGTCGCGCCGCCGGTGTGCACGTCGGCCATGGATCGAGTTTGCTGGTCGCCGTGATCAGTGCCGTCGCCACAGCCATCGAGCTCCTCTCCCGCAGCCGTGCCATCGAATTCGTCCGGGCCTTCGAGCACGGCGCCGGCGGAACCTCCCTGGCCCGGCTGGACGGAGAGCTCGTCGTCGTCAAGGCCTGGGCCTCGACACCAGAGCGAGAGCAGATCCTCACCACGGGCTTGACCAACGCCCTGATCATGGCGGAGCGATCGGTGCCGATCCCCAGGCTTGTGGAGCGGGGCACCGTCGGCGCGTACGGCTATCTGCTCTACGAGGTGGTCGACGGCGTCTGGCCACCGCGGGTCGACGACAGCCTGGCCGGTCAGATGCTTGCGGTCATCGACCTGCAACGCGACGCGGCGCCTCGAGCGAACCCGGACTGGCCGGACACGCTGGCCAGCATGATCACCGTCGGTGATCCGAGCCTCGACCTCCACCCCCAGCGACTGCGGGACCGTCCGGTCGGAGAAGACATCCTCGATCTGGCCCAGGCTGCCTTCGACGCCTGCGAGCCGAGCCATCTTCGCTGTACCGATGTCGTGCACGGCGACTTCGCTCCGGAGAACCTGCTGGTCCGCGATGGCCGGATCACCGCTGTCGTCGACTGGGAACAGAGCCGCGTCGGCGACGTCGCCTTCGACCTGGCCGGGATGATGTACGACATCGAGATCGGCAGCAAGGCCGGCCCACAGGTGCTTGCCGCCCTCTACCGAGAGATCGAGTCCCGCGTGCCGCCCGACGCCTGGCGGCTCTACACCGGCATCTACGCCGTCCGCTACGCCGGCTGGGCTCTCGGCACCGAGATGGAAGCCGACGTCCTGGCCACCATCGCCAGGGTCGTCGCACCCCGCTAGCCGTCCGCGCTGGCGTACAGCGCGGACTGCACGTCATGGGGCGGTCAGCTCGGGCGGTCAGCCCGCCCGCAGGAATGTGGCCGGGTCGCTGTAGTCGAGCCCGTGCGCCTCCGCAACCGCGGCGTTGACCAGGTCACCGCCCAGGGTGGACAGGCCCAGGGCCAACGGCTGGTCGGCTCGGGAGGCACCGACAACACCGTCCCGGGCGACCTTGACCAGGTACGGCAGGGTCGCGTTGGTCAGAGCCAGGGTCGACGTCCGAGCGACCGCGCCGGGGATGTTGGCGACGCAGTAGTGCACCACGCCTTCCTCGACGTACGTCGGATCGGAGTGGGTGGTCGGCCGGCTGGTCTCGAAGCAGCCGCCCTGGTCGATGGCGATGTCGACCACCACGCTGCCGGGTCGCATGCTGGCGATCATCTCCCGGGTCACCAGCTTCGGCGCCTTCGCGCCCGGCACCAGGACGGCCCCGATCACCACGTCGGACTCGGCCACGTAGCTGGCGGTGACGGCCCGGTTGGGCATCACCAAGTCCAGGGCCCCGCCGAACACGTCGGACAGGTACGCGAGCCGGGTCGGGTTGGTGTCGAGGACGCGGACGATGGCCCGCATCCCGACAGCGATCTTGGCCGCCTCGGTACCCGAGACGCCACCGCCGATGATGGTGACCTTGGCGGCCGGGGTGCCGGGCACGCCGCCCAGCAGGATGCCGGCACCACCGGCCGGGGACTCCAGGGCGTGAGCGGCGGCCTGGACCGACATCCGGCCGGCGACCTCGCTCATCGGGGTGAGCAGCGGCAGCCGGCGGTCAGGAGTCTGCACGGTCTCGTACGCGATCGAGTCGATCCGCTGCTCGAGCAGGAACTCGGTCAGCTGCCGGTCGGCGGCCAGGTGCAGGTAGGTGAACAGCTGCTGGCCGTCGCGGAAGCGGTGGTACTCGGCCGGGATCGGCTCCTTGACCTTGACGATCAGGTCGGCACCGGCGAACACCTCGTCGGCCGTCGGGACCACGGTGGCCCCTGCGGCGGCGTACTCCTCGTCCGCGAAGCGGGAGCCGGCGCCGGCTCCGGCTTCCACCAGCACGTCATGGCCGTGGTGGACCAGCTCGGCCACGCCGTCCGGCACCACCGAGACCCGGTTCTCGTTGTCCTTGATCTCTTTCGGGACACCGACGACGAGCGACATGAGGACTCCTTGAGATGCGGCGGACGGCGGACGGATGCTAGAGCTTGGTCCAGGCGTCGGTGAGCACCGAGCGCATGGCGGCTTCGATCTGGTCGAACTCGGCTTGGCCGCAGATCAGCGGTGGGGCGAACTGGACCACGGCCTGACCCCGGTCGTCGGCGCGGCAGTAGACGCCGGCCTGGTAGATCGCCGGAGCGACGAACCCGCGCAGCACGCGTTCGCAGTCGTCCCGGGTGAAGGGCGTCTTGGCCGCCTGGTCCTTGACCAGCTCGACGGACCAGAAGAAGCCGTTGCCGCGGACGTCGCCGACGATCGGCAGGTCGGTCAGCTTCTCCAGGGTCTGCCGCAGCGGCTCCTCGTTCCTCAGCACGTGACCGAGCAGGTCCTCCCGCTCGAACACGTCGAGGTTCGCCAGCGCCGCAGCACAGGCCGCCGGATGGCCACCGAAGGTGTACCCGTGCGCGAACGAGACCTTTCCCTGGCTGAACGGCTCGTAGATCCGGTCGGAGACGATCGCGGCGCCCAGCGCCGAGTAGCCCGAGGTCAGTCCCTTCGCGCTGGTGATGATGTCAGGCTGGTAGCCGAACTTGTCTGCCCCGAACATGGTGCCGAGCCGGCCGTAGGCGCAGATCACCTCGTCGGAGACCAGCAGCACGTCGTAGGCGTCACAGATCTCCCGCAGCCGGTCGAAGTAGCCGGGGGGCGGCGGGAACGAGCCGCCGGCGTTCTGCACCGGCTCGACGAAGACGGCGGCGACCGTGTCGGGCCCCTCGGCCAGGATGGCCTCCTCGAACCGGTTCGCCGCCCAGAGCCCGAACTGCTTCTCGTCCTCGGCCAGGTGGTCGGGAGCCCGGTAGAAGTCGGTGTTCGGCACGCGCGTCACACCCGGGACGAGCGGCTCGAACGGGGCCCGGAAGCCAGCCACGCCGGTGATCGACAAGGCACCCTGGGTGGTGCCGTGGTACGCGACGTTCCGGCTGATCACCTTGGTCTTGCCCGGCTTGCCGATCAGCTTGAAGTACTGCTTGACCAGCTTCCAGGCCGTCTCGACGGCTTCGCTGCCACCGGTGGTGAAGAACACCTTGTTCAGGTCGCCCGGCGCGAGCGCGGCGAGCCGGTCGGCGAGCTCGATGGCCGGCGGCGTGGCGTACGACCAGATCGGGAAGTACGCCAGCTTGCGGGTCTGCTCGGCGACCGCGGCCACGATCTCCTCGCGGCCGTAGCCGGCCTGGACGACGAACAGCCCCGACAGCGCGTCGAGATAGCGCCGCCCGTCGGTGTCGTACAGGTAGGCGCCCTCACCCCGCTCGATGGTGGGCACCGGCTTGTCGACGTAGCTGCCCATTCGGGCGAAGTGCAGCCACAGGTGGTCTGTCGGACTGGTCGGCGCACTGCCCTCGAACGGGGCGCTGGTCTCGACCGGTGCGAGGGTCGTCATCCTTGTCTCCTGTCAGTCGTCGAGTCGTCCGGGTCTGTGGCGCGTTCTCGTGCCGACCACCGCTTCGCACTCTGTCAGATGCTCCCGCCGGACGCGAGGTCGTCGGCAGTGCGGTGTCTGCCAGTGGTTGCGGCCGGAAGTTCGGACACCCCGACGAACCTCCGGTCGCGACCACTAGTCAGGAGCCCAGCGGGGTGGTGCTGCGGATGAGCTTCTTGTTGACGAACTCGTCCATCCCGTACCGGCCCATCTCCCGTCCGAACCCGGAGCGCTTGATGCCGCCGAACGGCAGCTCGGCACCGTCCAGCAGCACGCCGTTGACGAACACCATGCCGGCCTCGATCTGGTCAGCCACCCGGGTCGCCTGCTCCGGGTCGGTGGTGAACAGGTACGAGCCGAGCCCGAACGGGGTGTCGTTGGCCAGCTCGACGGCCTGCTCCTCCGACCCGGCCCTGAAGATCATCGAGACCGGTCCGAAGAACTCGTCCCGGAAGGCGGGGTTCTCCGGGCCCACATCGGTGAGCACGGCGGGCGGGTAGTGGGCACCGTCCCGCTCGCCGCCGCCGGCGAGCGTTGCCCCGGCGTCGACGGCCTGCTGCACCTGGGCCTCGATCCGCTCGGCGGCCGCCAGTGAGGAGAGCGGAGCGATCCCCTTGCCGCGCTCCAGCGCAGTTGCCGTGAAGCGCTCGACGAACGGTTGGTAGAGCTCTTCGGTCACGATGAACCGCTTGGCGGCGTTGCAGGACTGGCCGGTGTTGTCGAAGCGGGCATCGATCGCGGCCTGCACGGTCGCGTCCAGGTCGTCGGTCGAGAGCACCAGGAACGGGTCGGAGCCGCCGAGCTCCAGGACGACCTTCTTCAGGTTGCGCCCCGCGATCTCGGCGACGGCCGCGCCGGCCCGCTCGGAGCCGGTGAGTGAGACGGCCGCCACCCGCGGGTCGGCGATGATCGTGGCTGCCTGGTCGTTGGTGGCGTAGATGTTCACGTACGCACCTGCCGGGAAGCCGGCGTCGAGGAAGATCTGCTGCATGGCGGCCGACGACTCGGGGCACTGGGGTGCGTGCTTCAGCAGGATGGTGTTGCCGATGGCCAGGTTCGGCCCGGCGAACCGGGCGACCTGGTAGTAGGGGAAGTTCCACGGCATGATGCCGAGCAGCACCCCGATCGGGCGGCGTCGGACCACTGCCGTTCCCTCGCCCGCCAGCAGGTCGATCGGCTCGTCGGCCAGGAACCTCTCGGCGTTGTCGGCGTAGAAGTGGTAGATGTCGGCCGCGAAGTCGACCTCGCCCAGGCCCTCGTCGACCGGCTTGCCCATCTCCCGCGTGATGATCGCGGCGAGCTCATCCCGTCGTTCGGTGTGCAGGTCGCCCACCCGGCGCACGAGATCGGCTCGCTCGGCCACCGTGCTGGACCTCGCCCAGGTGCGCGCTGCCCCGAGGGCCGCAGCGATCGCGTCGTCGATCTGCGCGTCGGTGGCGGTGGGGTACTCCCGGATGACCTCTCCGGTCGCGGGATCGGTGACGGCGTACTGGGTCATGGCTGCTCCGTTTCCGTGACGTGCGGTGTACCGCCCAGGATGTCAGCAGGCACCGGGCCGCGGAACCCACGCGGGTGGTTCCCAGGTGAGGACCGTGTCAGGCTGTGGGCGTCAACGGTCGCCTGCTGCCGTCACCGTCGCGTCCTGCGAGGCTGCCTCAGCGGCGCTGGTGACTTCGGCGATGAACGATGTCAGGAGAGATCAGAATGAGTACCGAGTTCCCGTCCACCGCAGAGATCACGGCCGACGTCCAGCGCGCGCTCAAAGCCATCGGCGTCGACGTCGACGCCGTCGCCGGTGAGGTCGAGGTGCGGACGCCGATCACCGGCGAGGTGATCTTCTCGGTCCGTGGGCAGAGCATCGAGGACGTCGACACCGCCGTCGGCCGGGCCGCCGAGGCGTTCGGAGCCTGGCGCGAAGTACCGGCCCCGGTGCGTGGTCAGCTGGTCAAGCGCTGGGGCGAGCTGCTGACCGAGCACAAGGCGGATCTGGCCGCGCTGGTGACCGCCGAGGTCGGCAAGATCACCTCCGAGTCGCTGGGTGAGGTGCAGGAGATGATCGACATCTGCGATCTCGCCGTGGGCCAGTCGCGGCAGCTGTTCGGCAAGACCATCTCCTCCGAGCGACCCGGGCACCGGCTGGCCGAGACCTGGCACCCGCTGGGTGTGGTGGGGGTGATCTCCGCCTTCAACTTCCCGGTCGCCGTGTACGCCTGGAACGCCGCGCTGGCTCTGATCGCCGGCGACACCGTGGTCTGGAAGCCAGCCGAGCCGACTCCGCTGTGTGCCCTGGCCACCGATGCGCTGCTGGCCCGGGCAGCGGCCGACGTCGGTGCGCCGGACGGCCTGCACCACGTGGTGCTCGGCGGCCGGGACATCGGTCAGGCTCTGGTGGAGGACACTCGGGTGGCCCTGGTCTCGGCCACCGGATCGGTGCGGATGGGCCGCGAGATCGCCCCGCTCATCGCCGGTCGCTTCGGTCGGGCGCTGCTGGAGCTGGGCGGCAACAACGCCGCCGTCGTGGCGCCCAGCGCCGACCTCGATCTGGCCCTGCGCGGCATCGTGTTCGCCGCGGCCGGAACCGCCGGGCAGCGCTGCACCACGCTGCGTCGGCTGATCGTCCACTCCTCCGTGGTCGACGCCCTGGTGCCGCGGATCGTGGAGGCGTACCGCACCCTCAGCATCGGCAGCCCCGGTGCCACCGGCACCCTGGTCGGCCCGCTCATCAACCGGGCCAGCTTCGACGGGCAGCAGGCGGCGCTGGCTGCGGCGGTCGAGCAGGGCGGCGAGGTGCTGTACGGCGGCGAACGCGTGCTCGCCGACGATCAGCCGGAGGCCTACTACGTGCAGCCGGCGGTCGTCTCGATGCCGGCCCAGTCGGCGATCGTGGCGGCCGAGACCTTTGCGCCGATCCTCTACGTGCTGACGTACGAGACCCTGGACGAAGCCATCGCGCTCAACAACGGCGTGCCCCAGGGACTGTCTTCGGCGATCTTCACCACGAACCAGATCGAGGCCGAGCGGTTCACGTCGGCCAGTGGCTCGGACTGCGGGATCGTCAACGTCAACATCGGCACCTCGGGGGCGGAGATCGGCGGCGCGTTCGGCGGAGAGAAGGAGACCGGCGGCGGTCGCGAGTCCGGAGCCGACTCGTGGAAGGCGTACATGCGCCAAGCCACCAACACGATCAACTACTCCGGTCAGCTGCCGCTGGCCCAGGGCGTGGAGTTCCTGTGACCACCGAGCTGTATCTGATCCGCCACGGTGAGTCGGTGGCCAACGTCGAGCCGATCATCGGCGGGAGGCAGGGCGATGTCGGTCTCACCGACCGCGGCCGACGCCAGGCCGGGCTGTTGGAGCAGCGGCTGGTCGACAGTCCGATCTCGGCCGACGTGCTCTACACCAGCACGCTGCCCCGCGCCCGGCAGACCGCCGAGTACGTCTCCCGCGGCCTCCGCCTCGAGCCGCGAACCGATGACGCCATCCGCGAGCTCGATCCCGGAGCCGCCGACGGCCTGTCGGTGACGGAGTGGCGCGAGCGCCATCCCGGTTTCGGGCCGGGTCCGCTCAACGCCAACCCCTTCCACGAGTTCGCACCCGGCGGCGAGAGCTGGGCTCAGTTCATCGTCAGGGCCGGTGCCGCCTTGCTGGCCCTCGTCGACCGGCACCCGGATCAGACGGTGGTCGCCGTGACCCACGGTGGCGTCATCGAGGCTTCGGTGATGATCGCGTTCGGACTCGGCCCCACGGCCCAGCACATCGGCTTCGACCTCCTCAACACCGGCATCACCCAGTGGCGTTGTGCGCCCTCGGACGAGAAGCGGCCGGACTGGACGCTGGTGACCCTCAACGACGCGGGTCACCTGGCCGGTGAGGTCAGCGGCGACGATCCTCGACAGGCGGTGCCCACTCCGCCGGAGGAGTGACCTCCAGGGTCGTCGGGTCGTTTGGGGTGACCGGGCCGGGGTACGGACGGGCATCGACGCAACGAGAGGTGACGCATGAGCCAGCCCGAGCAGCAGCAGGAGGTCCCGGGGATCCAGTCGGAGATGACTCCGGTTCCGGACTGCGGCGAAGAGAGCTACGTCGGCACCGGCCAGCTGACGGGCAAGGTCGCCGTGATCACCGGCGCCGACTCGGGTATCGGTCGCGCCGTCGCCATCGCGTACGCCCGTGAGGGCGCTGACGTGGTGATCAGCTATCTCAGCGAGGACTCCGACGCCGAGGAGGTCAAGCGCTACGTCGAGGACGCCGGCCGACGGGCGGTGCTGGTTCGTGGTGACCTGGCGGACCCACAGCACTGTCGCGACATCATCGCCACAGCGGCCGATCAGCTGGGGGGTGTCGACATCCTGGTCAGCAACGCCGCGTACCAGATGACCCGGGAGTCGCTGGACGAGATCCCGGACGAGGAGTGGGACCGGACCTTCGACACCAACGTGCGGGCGATGTTCCACCTGTGCAAGGCCGCGGTGAAGCACATGAAGCCGGGATCGTCGATCATCGGCAGCTCGTCGGTCAACTCCGACATGCCCTCGCCCACCCTGGCCCCGTACGCGGCGACCAAGGCAGCGATCGCGAACTTCTGTGCCAGTCTCGCCCAGCTGTTGGGGGAGAAGGGCATCCGGGTGAACAGCGTCGCTCCGGGACCGATCTGGACACCGCTGATCCCGGCGACGATGCCGCCGGAGAAGGTGGCGAGCTTCGGTGACGACACCCCGCTGGGTCGGGCAGGCCAACCGGCCGAGCTGGCACCGGTGTACGTGCTGCTCGCCAGTGACGCAGGCAGCTACATCTCCGGCGCTCGGATCGCCGTGACCGGTGGGCGGCCGATCCTGTGAGCGCGCTGGCGAAGATCGCCTACCGCCCGCTCGGCCTGGCCGGCAGCATGCTGGCCGGTGTGGCCGCCGGGGCCGTGGTGAAGCAGATCTGGAAACGGGTGGCAGACGCCGACGATGCACCAGCGGCGCTGGAGTCGGAGTACTCGCTGCGAACGGTCCTGCTCGGCGCCGCCCTGCAGGGTCTGGTCTTCGCGGTGATCAAGGCCGCGGTCGACCGCGGCGGTGCTCGGCTGTTCGAGCGCGCCACCGGGGCGTGGCCCGGGGACTGAATCGGACTCGGGCGGGAGATCTCGCCCCGGAGACCAGAAGACACTCGCTTTTCGTTGTAGATCGAAGATTCGTCCGGAGGAGTGACATGAGGGCTGTGACGTGGCAAGGCAAGCGCTCCGTGAGCGTGGAGGAGGTGCCCGACCCGCGGATCGAGGAGCCGACCGACGCGATCGTTCGGATCACCTCGACCAACATCTGCGGTTCCGACCTGCACCTGTACGAGACCCTGGGCGCCTTCATGAACGCCGGTGACGTGCTCGGCCACGAGCCGATGGGGATCGTCGAGGAGATCGGCTCGGAGGTCACCCGACTCGCGGTCGGTGACCGGGTGGTCATTCCGTTCCAGATCTCCTGTGGGCGCTGCTTCATGTGTGATCGGTCCCTGTACAGCCAGTGCGAGACCACCCAGGTCCGCGAGTACGGCAGCGGGGCGGCGCTGTTCGGCTACTCGAAGCTGTACGGGTCGGTGCCGGGTGGCCAGGCCGAGTACCTCCGGGTGCCGCTGGCCGACACCACCCACATCAAGGTCCCTGACGGTCCGGCGGACGACCGCTTCATCTACCTGTCCGACGTGCTGCCCACGGCATGGCAGGCGGTGGAGTATGCCGCAGTTCCCGACGGCGGGACGCTGGTCGTGCTCGGCCTCGGTCCGATCGGGGACATGTGCTGCCGAGTGGCCGCAACCAAGCCGATCGAGCGGGTGATCGCCGTCGATCTGGTGCCCGAACGACTGGCGCGCGCCAGATCGCGCGGGTTCGAGGTGGTGGATCTCGCCGAGGTCGACGACGACGTGGTCCAGGTCCTCCTAGAGCTGACCGGTGGGCGTGGCCCGGATGCCGTCATCGACGCCGTCGGCATGGAAGCGCACGGGTCCCCCGGGGCTGCGGTGCTGCAGAAAGTGGCCAGCGCGTTGCCGGATGCCATCGCCGCGCCGCTGATGACCACCGCAGGCGTCGATCGACTCGCCGCGGTTCGCACGGCGATCGACGTCGTCAGGAGGGGCGGCACGATCTCGCTGATCGGCGTGTACGGCGGCATGGCCGACCCACTGCCGATGATGACGATGTTCGACAAGCAGGTGCAGCTGCGGATGGGACAGGCCAACGTGCTTCGTTGGGTCGACCACATCATGCCGCTGCTGGCCGATGACGATGTGCTCGGTGTCGACGACTTCGCCAGCCACCGGCTACCGCTGGCCGACGCTCCGCACGCGTACGACATCTTCCAGCGCAAGGCGGAGGGCGCGATCAAGATCATGCTCCAGCCGGAGCTGGTGGTCTGACAGCCGACCAGGCGGAGTGCAGCCGTCGGTCCTCTGCTCTGGAGTGACGTTGCTGATCACGCGCCGAGAAGTACCTGCGGCACCCGGTTCGGAGCTCGACAGTGCCTCAGCGACTTCTCGGCGATCAGGACGGTCTGGTCGGCCATGGAGTCTCGCCGACGTCGAGTTCCTCGATCTCGCGAGCGACGAGCGCAGACTGACCGACCCTCTTGACGTCGAAGAGCTGACGTCCTGGGCGTCGACCGAGGAAAAATCTCGCGATGCAGGCAACCTGGTGGTGTTCTGAGGCGTATCTGCACCATGTCGAGCCTAGAAGGGGGTGGGCCGTGCGCGCCTGGCCTGCTGGGGACGCTGGTGCCTAGACCCGCCACCGCATCTGGCGCCGCCTCCGCCGCCTTCGCCGGAGCCCCTGGCGTCCGGGGGCTGGACGCCGACGCCTTCGACGCTCTCTACGCTGGATCGTTCCGACGACTGGTCGCCCAGATCTACGCCATGTGCGGCAACTTCGCCGAAGCCCAAGACTGCGTGCAGGAGGCGTTCATCCGGGCGTGGGACCGCCGCCGGGCTCTGGATGCCGACCAGAGCCCCGAGGCGTGGATCCGTACCGTCGCG
>DASQLI010000148.1:0-2218 GCA_035630075.1 Microlunatus sp. | reverse complement strand
TGGAAACGTCCGTTCGCGTTCCACTCCGTGCGGCCGTGCCGCCACAGCACCAGCCGCGGAACGGCCAGTGCCGGCAGCCCTGTGCCTGTCACCGGCCGGTCGTCTCCTCACCCGCGGGCGCCGGAGCCGACTGCCCGGCGGCGGCACGAGTGTTGCTGTCGGTGAACGGGATGGTCGGGCAGTCCTTCCACAGCCGTTCGAGGGCGTAGTAGGCCCGCTCCTCGGCGTGCTGCACATGGACGACGACGTCGACGAAGTCCAGCAGCACCCAGCGGGACTCGGCGACGCCTTCGCGCCGCACCGGCTTGATGCCGTGTTCGCGGAGCCGTTCCTCCACTTCGTCGACGATCGACTGCACCTGGCGCTCGTTGGGCGCGGAGGCCAGCACGAAGGCGTCGGTGATGGCGAGACGGTCGCTCACGTCGACGATCGAGACGTCGGTGGCGAGCTTGTCCGCAGCCGCCTGAGCGGCGAGCAGCGCGGTGTCCCGCGCCTCGGCCGAGGCGGTCATCGGGGTACCTCCTGGAGATAGGAATCAGTGGGCGGAGGTTCGGGATCGGTGCGCCGGAGGCCGTCGGTGGACGCCCTCCGCGGCACCTCGCGGTACAGGGCGCGCTTCTCGATGTACTGGACGACACCGTCGGGCACGAGGTACCAGACCGGCATCCCCCGGCCGACCCGCTCGCGGCAGTCCGTCGAGCTGATGGCCAGCGCCGGCACTTCCACCAGGCTCACCACACCCTCGGGCAGGTGTGCGTCGGCGAGATGGAACCCCGGCCGGGTCACGCCGATGAAGTGCGCCAGGTCGAACAGCTGCTGGTTGTCCCGCCAGCTCACGATCTGGGCCAGTGCGTCGGCACCGGTGATGAAGAAGAGCTCGGCGTCCGGGCGCAGCTGATGCAGGTCGGTGAGCGTGTCGATCGTGTACGTCGGACCGCCTCGGTCGATGTCCACCCGGCTCACGGAGAAGCGTGGATTGGACGCCGTGGCGATGACCGTCATCAGGTAGCGGTCCTCCGGCGGGCTGACCGCGCGCTCGGTCTTCTGCCAGGGCTGACCCGTAGGAACGAAGACGACCTCGTCGAGCCCGAACAGCCCGGCGACCTCGCTGGCTGCGACCAGGTGACCGTGATGGATGGGATCGAACGTCCCGCCCATGATCCCGACCCGGCCACCTGCCACCGAGCGAGCCTAGCCGGGCCCACCGGAGCCGGCCCGCGAGGACCGGCCCCGGCTAGCGAGTCCGGCATCCCCGGCCAGCAGGCCGGGGATGCGGCGGATCGCCGCGACCGGCTCCCCCGTGCAGCCGGTCGCAGACCTGCCCCTGCCATCTGTGCCGGCGCGGGGGGTGTCGGAGAACTGCACCGACACCGCGCTGCACAACGGGCCAATCGGAGTTCGGTTACGGCCTCGCGCCGGAATGGAACGAATGGGCCTGTGTCAGCGGGCACATCGACATGTGGCCGCGTCGACAAGGCGGCCGATCGACAGAGACCGGTCGGCCTCAGAGCGTGGTCACGAACTCTGACAGCTGGGCGGCGTTGCGGCACTCCACCATGTCGATGACGTCGCCGTACCGGTCGGCGGCGGAGTCGCCGCTCCCCCACAGCCGCGTGGGCTCGGGGTTGAGCCAGTGCGCGGAACGGGAGCGGCGCACCAGGTCGGCCAGCACCGGCAGCCCCGGCGGCCGGTAGTTCGTCCGGCCGTCACCGAGCACCAGCAGCGAGGTCTTCGGGCCGACCGCCGACGCCCACCGGTCGGCGAACACCTCGAACGCGGTGCCGTAGTCGCTGTGCCCGTCGAAGCCCACGACGTCCGCCTCGCGCCCGATCCGCGACACGGCGTCCACGACGTCGGCACCCGGCCGGAAGAAGCGGGTGACCTCGTCCGTGGTGTCCACGAACGCGAACGCCCGCACTCCGGTGAAGTGCTCGCGCAGCGCCTGCGTCAGCATCAGCGTGAAGTGACTGAATCCGGCCACCGACCCACTGACGTCGCACAGCACGACCAGCTCCGGTTTGTGCACCTTGCGGGGTCGGTGATGGGTCACCACCGGCACGCCGCCGGTACCCAGCGAGGCACGCACGGTCTTGCGGAAGTCGAGCCGGCCCTCACGCCCGAGCCGCCGCCGCGCGGACAGCCGGACCGCCAGCCGGCGCGCCAGGGGCGCCACGGCCCGCCGCAGCTCGGCCAGGTCGGCGGACTGGGCGCGCAGGAA
>DASQLI010000147.1:0-25559 GCA_035630075.1 Microlunatus sp. | reverse complement strand
TTGATGTAGCCGTCGATCGACCACGACATGCCCTCGGGCTCCTCGACCGGCGTCCAGCCGAGGAAGATCGCTTGATCGAGCGACTTGCGCCCGACCCGGGTGTCGTCGGTCGCGACCGTGGCGTTGCGGACGGCGGCCAGGTAGGCGGTCTCGGCGTCCACCTCGACGTCCTTGACCAGGGCGTCGGCGAACGCGATGTCGCTCGACGTCCCGACCATGCAGTCCGCGAAGCCGGGGGAGGACCACCGCGGGATCCACCCGGCCTCCCGGTAGTGCTGCAGGAAACCCTCGACCAGGTCGGCAGCCAGCCGTGGATAGAGCAACGAGTACAGCGGCCACGCGGTGCGGTAGGTGTCCCAGAATCCGTTGTTGACGTAGAACTTTCCGTCGACGACGACCGAGCCGGTACGGGTGTCGGTGTGCTCCCCGGCGGGGAGCAACGGGCTGGCGTGCACCCAGCGCGGCTCGTCGGCGGTGCCGACGTTCTCGTGCCCGGAGTTCGGATAGAGGTTCAGCCGATACAGGTGCGAGGCGACCGTGGTCCTTGCCTCGTCGTTGACCAGCTCGCCGTCGACCTCGAGCGCCGCCAGCCGCTCATCCCACGCGGCGGCGGCTGCAACGCAGAGATCCTCGACGTCACGCTCGGCTCCCGGCGTGCCCTGCTCGAGCTCGAGGTTGCGGCGGGCCTGCTCGACCGACAGGAATGACGTACCGAGTCGCAGGACCGCGGTCAGCGGTCCCGAGTTCGACGCCAGGTCGACGAAGCAGGCAACATCGGGACCGGCGCCATCGCTCAGCCGTCCGGTCGCCGTCACGGTGACGGTGTCTGCGCTGGCGTCGAAGCGCCCGTAGACGAACATCGGTCCGGCACCCTCGGCTCGCGGACCGGGAATGCAGTGCGTCCAGCCGGTGATCGTGCCGTCGGGTGCGACGTCGCAGCGTCCGTCGGCGGTCGCGTTGTCGAGCACGAACCTGCCGGTCGGGCCGGTGAACGTGATCCGGACCGCCACCGTGTGGTCGGTGGGGATCAGCTCGGCGACCGCCGGCCCGTCGTCGTCTGGCTCCAGCTCGACCCGGTAGTGGTGCGGGCGGGCCAGCTCGTGATCATGGTCGAACGCGATCGAGCGTGCCGTCGGGTCGGCGGTCGGCGCGAGGCTGGTCGACTGCGGCATCACCTGGAACACCAGCCGGTCACCCATCCACGGGCTGGGCTGATGGCTGACCGCAAGTGCCTGCAGTCGCGTACGGTTCTGGTCGTCGTTGTGGTCGGCCCAGGAGTACACCCAGCGCAGCGTGCGGGCGTCAGTCACCGGGGTGAAGAACGCGAATCCGTTGGGCCAGGCGGTGGCCGGGAGATTGTTGCCGCGGCTGAAGCGTCCGTTCGACAGCGTGCCTCGGGTGGTGATCACCCAGTCGACAGGTCTCGTTCGGACCCGGTCGACTGGGTCGCCCAGTCGGATCCGGTCGACCCAGCCGGTCACGTCCAGTCCCGGTGTCGCGTCCCAGGCCAGCTCGACCGCGACCGCACGCCGACCAGCGAGCGACCCGAGGTGGATCCGGCGCAGGTTCCACTGGTGCGGGTACATCGCCTTGGAGACTCCCTGGGCGACAGGGTCCAGCTGGTAACCGAGCTGATCGACCACGCCGTGCCCGGACGCCCGGGTGCCGTCGTCGAGGACGACGTCGACGGCACTGTGACCACCCGCGTAGCGCAGGTCGTCGTCCAACCGGTAGCCGATCACGTACGACAACTCGGTGCTCTCGTCGATGATCACGTCAACGTCGTGCAGCAGCGCGTGGTGCATCCCACTCGACGCGGTGCCGTCGAACCGGATCGCATGCGTACCGACGAACCCATGACCGGGCACTCCGTGGTACCAGTCGGTCGGGCCTTCGTCGACGCGGACCGACAGCGCGGCACTGTCGTCCAGACGGGAGTCGCTCAAGCAGCTGGTCGCCGCGTATCGCTCGGGTGGGTGCATGCCGTCCATCCAACCGTGCTCACGCTCGGCCTCAACACGGTCTGGCCGAGGTTCCGAGCATGGAATCTGGTGCCCACGAACCAGGAACTCCCGGCAACCTCACATACGACGGCTGCGAACGCGCGGCCGAAAGGCGACCATCCGGCGGACGGTGCGCCCGCCAGCGGCTGCATCGATGACTGACGTAGGCGTCGCAACGCTGGCCATTCCCCGGAATGAACAGCTGACCGAGCAATGGCCGCGACCTACCGATATCCGCATGCAGCCCGATCCGAGGTCGGGTATTCAGCGCCTGGTCTCGTACCTGGTCAGGAGCACGCCGCCGGGAAACGTCCGGGTCTCCACCAGGTTCAGGTTCACCCAGTTGTCCAGGGCCGTGAAGAACGGTGCGCCGCCGCCCACCAGGACCGGGTGGGTGACGGTCGCGTACTCGTCGATCAGCCCGGCCCGCATGGCCGCCCCAGCGAGGGTGGCGCCACCGACGTCCATCGGACCACCATCGTCAGTCTTGAGCCGGGCGATCTCGGTGACAGCGTCGCCGGTGACCAGGCGGGCGTTACCCTCGACCGCGCTGGTGGTCGAGGAGAACACCACCTTCGGCATGTCCCGCCAGCGGCGGGCGAACTCGATCTGCGCCGGTGTGGCGCCAGGCTGCTGGTCGGCGGTCGGCCAATGGGAGCTCATCGTCTCCCACAGTCTGCGCCCGTACAGCGCCAGGCCCGTCGCCCCCACCCGGTCGGACCACCACTGGAACAGCTCGTCGCTCTGCACGCCCCAACCGAGGTCGTCGCCGGGCGCGGCGATGTAGCCGTCCAGGCTCAGGCTCATGCCATAGGTCAGTTTCCGCATGGCGTCAGCCTCCCGTGAGTCGATGTCTGGCGTACAGACCAACGCAGCGCACACCGCTTCATCTCCGTCTCCTCGGAATCGGTGGGGCCCATCAGCCCCTCTCACCCGTGCTACGAATGTCCAGCGGCGGATCCGACAATCCGATCGGGGATCTCGGCGGTCAGGTCACACCGAGGGCCGGTTGACCACCGCCCAGTGCGAACCGCAGTCATTTCCTGATCCGCTGCATCGACGTCCGGTCGCCCCGAAGCGCAGGCTCCGGGTCAGCTTCCGGGGCAGGACGTGCACGTACGAAGGCAGCCCGCACGGCCTCGCCGGAAAACGCAGGACGGTGGATGGGATCTGCTGGGGCAACGACGGTGCCGACATGTTGCACGACAGGTTCGCTCCGCCACGGGTGTGCGAAGTCAGGGCGCGCACCGCTCAGAACTGCAGCGCGTTCATGATCGCCGAGGCCACTGTCGGCACGACGCCGAGCAGCAGGAAGGCGGGGATGAAGCAGGTCATCAGCGGCAGCACGCTGCGGACGCCGACGCGACGGGCGGCGGCCTCGACCTGGCCGTGCCGCTCCTGCCTCGCTACGGCGGCGTGCACCAGCAGGCTCTCGACGAGCAGCGATCCGGTGTCCACCGAGCGCGCCAGGTCCAAGGCCGCAGGGCCGAGCTGATCATGGTCAGCCAGCGTGCGCCACGCCGAGGCATCCCCATGGCCGAGCTCGGTGAGTCGCAGCACCTGGGCCAGGTCATCGCCGAGCGGACCGTCCATCACCTCGACCACGGCCCGCAGCGCCGCGCGCACGGGCAGTCCGGCGGCCAAGCACGACGAGAGGAGGTCCAGCGCCTGCGGGGCGTCCGCAATCCGGCGTTGTCGCGCAGCTCTGCTGGCGGACGGCTCCAGCCAACCGAGCGCCACCGCCCCGCCGACGGCCACCGCGCTCGCTACCGCCAGGGAAACCAGTGGTCCGAACCGCAGCAAGACCGCCGCGGCTGCCGCTCCGAGCACGATCCCGGATCGCAGACGCCGTCCGAACGGCGCCGCGTCCGGGCGGCCGCGCATCCAAGCGGGCCACGGCCGCACACCCGATCGACCGACCTTCGGGTCGAGCGGAGCAGGCCAGATCAACAGCACGGCCAGGGCAGCCGACACCGCTGCCGCCGCCGACCAAGGGCTCACCGCGTCCAACGCTGCCCTCAGATCGTCGGCGGTCATGTCGGCTGCCCCACCTGACGGGCGAGCCACTCGATCCACAGCACTCCGCAGGCAGCAAGGATCGAGCCGCCGACCAGGCAGGCCCAGCCCAGCGGGCTGCCGACCAAGAACCCGATCGGGTCGCCGCCCAGCACGTACCCCAGGCCGATCCCGCACAGCGGAAGCACCGCCATCACCCGGCCGGTCGCACGGGGTCCCGCCAGCTCAGAGGCGACGGTCCGCTCGACCGACTGGTCGGCACGCAGGGATTTGGCAACCTGATCGAGCAGATCGGCCATCGGCGCGCCCGTGGTGGTGCCGACCTGCCAGGCCCGGGCGAGATCGCGCAGCCCCTGGCAGCCCGGCAGATCGGCTTGATCGAGCAGGGCGGCCGCGACGTCGCCCCCATTGCGTTGCACCCCCGACGCCACGGTCAGCACCGACGCGTCCTCGGCGGCCATGGTGAGCGCCTCCGCCGGAATCCGACCCACGCGGACCTGGTTCGCGATCACCGAGCACGCATTCGCCACCTCGGCCCGGGTCGAGTGCTCCGCTCGGGTACGCCGAGCGAGGGCCAGGAGGCGCAGCACCGCCCCGCCACCGATCAGCCCGGCAAGTGCGAGTGCAGCGGCCGAAGGACCCGCGAGCACGCCGAGCACGGCCAACGCAACCAGCGACCCCACGGTCAGGGCGACCCGGCGCAGCCACGGCCGGCTCGACCAGGGCACTGCATCGGCCGGCGGCTCGATTCGTCGTCGTACGCGATCAGGCGGCGCCAGCCAGAGCCAGACGGCAACCCCTGCGCAGGCGAGGGTGAGGCCGGTCATCGGTCCAGGATCGTCTCGAGCGCCGCTGCGCCCGGGCCCAGCAGGGTCCGCGAGCCGGAGCAGTCCAGTGCGGGCACGGTCCGGACCCAGCCCGTCGCCGGGTCTCGCTCCAGCACGTGCAGCTCACTCACCCGGCGCCGCCCGTCCCGACCGCGTCGGATGTGCACCACCACGTCGAGTGCCGACGCCAGCTGGGCGTGCAGGGCCGGCCGGTCGAGATGGCCGAGGGCACCGAGCGCCTCCAGCCGGACGGGGACGTCCTCCGCCGAGTTGGCGTGCACCGTCCCGCAGCCCCCTTCGTGGCCCGTGTTCATGGCGGCCAGCAGGTCGCAGATCTCAGCGCCCCGCACCTCGCCGACGATCAGTCGGTCGGGTCTCATCCGCAGCGACTGACGGACCAGATCGGTCAGGGCGATCGCGCCGCGGTCCTCCGCGTTCGCGGGCCGACCCTCCAGACTCACCACATGCGGGTGGTCCGGCCGCAGCTCGCGGGAGTCCTCGACCACCACCATCCGCTCACCCGGCGGCACCAGGGCCAGCAGCGCGGCCAGCAGCGTGGTCTTCCCCGACCCCGTTCCGCCGGAGACCAGGAACGCCGCCCGGCTCTCCACGAGCCTGGCGAGCACCGCCGCCAGGCTCGGACTGACCGCTCCGGTCGCGACGCAGTCGTCCAACGAGAACGCACGCCGAGCCGGAACGCGGAAGGACAGACAGGTGCCCGGCAGGGCCTGGGTGGCCAGGGCGGCATGCACCCTGGTGCCGTCGGGCAGCCTGGTGTCGACGAAGGGAGAGCTGTCATCGAGCCGTCTACCGGCCGCGGCAGCAAGGCGCTGAGCGAGCCGCCGGACCTCGCCGTCGTCCGCGAAACGGACGTCGGCCCGTTCGAGGCCGTTTCCTCGATCCACCCACACCTGGGTCGGGCCGTTCACCAGCACGTCGGTCACACCGGGCTCGCGCAGCAGTCGGCTGAGCGGACCCGCTCCGATCATCTCCCGTCGCAGCGCCTCGACCACCGTCAGCAGCGACGCATCGGTGACGAGCCACCCCTCGGCCCGCATGGCGTCGGCGACGTCGGCTGGGGTGTGCGCGCGCGGCAGGTCGGCGAGCCTCCGTCGGAGGGGCTCGAGGTCGACCGGCTTGTCCGGCGTCGACGTCTCCGGGGCCCGGACGTAGGTCGGCGCGCTCATCCTGCGACCGGCCCGGTTGGCAGCTGGTCGAGCACGGCTCGACAGGCACGGGTCAGAGCGGACCTGGCCGATCGACGCGGCGGTTCGCCGCGCTCAGCGGCCAACCGCACGGCCGCCTCGTCCGGGATCGCGGCGATGACGGGCAGACCGAGGCTCTCCTCGACCAGATCCGGGCCGACCGTGTGCAGACGGCGGCTCCGGAGCAGGACCTGGCAACCGTGTTCGGGCAGCCACGGCACCAGCTCGCGGGCGGCGGCGAGCCCGCGCAGGTCTGCCCGTGCGACGAGCAGCGTCAGCGCGGCCCGCCGAAGCGTCTCCTGGCCGATCCGGCTGAAGCACCGCGGCAGATCGATCACGATCAGGTCGTGACTCCGCGTCGCTGACCCGAGCACCGAGGCGAGCTGCTCCGGTCCGATCTCGGCCGCCCGTCGCTCAGACGTCCGGCGTCCCGCCGCGAGCAGGTCGACGCCGTCCACGTGCGGCAGCTGGCCGGTCAGCTCTCCCAGGTGGCCGGTGGCATCTCCCAGTCGCGGCCAGCGCCAGCCTTCCGCGTGCTCGGCGCCCAACAGGAGATCGAGGCCTCCACCCCACGGATCTCCGTCGAGGAGCATCGTGCGCCGGCCCTGGTCAGCCGCCGTCACGGCCAGGGCGGCTGCGCAGGTCGAGGCCCCGACGCCTCCGCTGGCAGCGACCACCGCAACCAGCCGACCGTCACCGTCTCGACAACCCAAGGCGTCGGCCAGGGCGGCGGCGAACCACGAGTCGGAGGACGGAAGTGGCGCCACCGCGGCGCCCAGCGGGATCGACCAGCGGCACAGCTGCTCGCTGTCAGCGTCGCCACCGACCACGAACACGTCGGGGCGGCGAGGCAGGCCCAGCTCCGCCAGGCGCTCCGCCACGTCTCCGCCGACGGTGACCACCGTCGCTTCCCGCCAGACTGATCGGACCGCACCCGGATCACTCACGACCTGCGGCGGCAGCCCGACCGCGGCCAGGGTCGTCAGCAGTCGGTCCAACAGCTCCTCATCCGCGGTCAACACCGCGGCGTACGCACCTTCGTCCACGTCTTCACACTGGAGATGCGGGCGGAGTTCGTACGCCCCCGTCAGCAATCTGTGGATGGAGCTTCGAGTCGCCTGGAGCCTGTGGACAACTCGCCGCAGCACTGTCGGCGACCGTCGTGAAGTTGATCATGGACAAGGCCCCGACGACGTCGGCGGCCCGACACCGGGGATCTGAGGATCTTCTTATCAGAAGGGCTTCTCAAGGGCTCGGGTTCACGGTAGAAAGGGACACACGAACCCGACCTCGGCACCGTTGAGTGCGAGACGAGTGGACAGTCCGCTCCGCAGTCGTTGGTGCCCGAGCCACGGTTCCGCACGCCAACCGAGTACCCACGCGGCGACCACCCATCCCAACTGGGTCGTTGAGCTCCAGGCTTGCCTGAGCCAACACACACGATGCACGCATGGTCGCTCGGATTGACGTGCTCGACACGACGCCCGGCCTCCGGGCGTCGTGTCACGTCCAGGCAAGGTCCCGCGACCGGGGACGTCGTCAGCTCCGCCTCAGGACCGGATGGCGATCGGCGATGCCTCGGCGCCGTCCACAGCCGCCTGGGCGACGTGCAAAATCCAGTCCCGGACGCCGAGGGCAGTGCCGGAGGCGTACGAACCCAGCAACCTCTGATAGTCCGTCCGACGCTGCAGGTGACCGATCTCGGTCACGATGACGCCGCGCGGGTCGAAACCGGACGAGATCAGCACCATCCGCTCGACGGCCCTGGCCACCACGTCGTCGGCGGAGCCGAACGGCGCGACCGTGGCGACCTCGGCGTGGGCCACGGCAGCCAGGACGAGGGCGGGTGCCTCGGTCACCGAGGTCAGCAGCTCAGCCAGCCCCGACATCCGCGCGGCCACCCCGTCTGAGGATCGGAGCCGGCCGAGATCGCTGGTCGGCACCTGGTCGAAGGCAGCGAGCGTGTGGGCCCGGGCCAGGGCTTGCCCAGGAGACACCCGCAGCACCGCAGCCAGCGTGGGCAGCTCGGTGGACAGCCGGATCGCGCCGGCGATCCAGCGCTCAGGCTCATCGGTGAGCTTGGCGCTGGCGCGGGCGCCCGCGAGCAGGGCCGCGGCCACGTCCTGGGAGTTCATCGCGCGGTGCCCTCGATCGGTCAGCACCACGTCGACGGCGGCACGCGCCGCGGCGATTCCCGATGGCACGCCCTCCAGCCGCGCCAGATCGGTCAGCGGGTCGGGCACGGCTAGAGTCTGCACCATGAGCACGACTCGGAGAACCCTCTATCCGGCGGCCGCGCCCGCGTGGATGGTGGGCGGGTCGCGGCGGCGTGTCCTCGATCTCGGGTCCGGACCGGGAGCCTTCGCGCAGCTCCTGGTCACCGAGGGCCATGAGGTCTTCTGCATCGATCGGGACGTCGAGGCGATCGCGGCGACGAGTGAGCGGTTGGGCACCCGGCTGCATGTGGTCGGCCAGGTCGAGTCGCTGCCCTACCTGTCCTGCCACTTCGACGTCGTCACCTCCTCCCAGAACCTGCACAAGTTCGCCCCGGGTCTCGCGCTGTCGGAGGTCGCGCGGGTGCTGCGGCCGGGTGGCCACCTCGCGGTGGCGTACAACACCCGAGACGACACGGTGCCGTGGGTGCGTCGGCTGACTGCCCTGCTGCAGCGCAACGACCCGGACGCGATGCGCGGCGACTACGGCATCGAGTCGGTGAACGACCTGACCGACAGTCCCTACTTCGGCGAGCTCGTCCGCCGTGACTTCCGCAACTGGGTGCCGATCACCCGCAGAGGTCTGGTCACGATGGTCGAGCGCCGCCCGGCGACCGCCCGCCTGGATCCGACGGCGCGGCAGGCGCTGCTCGATGAGGTGGCAGCGTTGTACGACTCGATCGCCCGACCTCCCGAGCCTCTGCTGCTGCCGTACCGCGCCTCCTGCTGGCGCGCCGAGGTCGACCACTCGGGCCTGGTGCTGGACGAGGACGACCTGGACGTGGTCCAGATCCGCCTGTAGGGCCACGACCGCCCGCCGCGGCCTTCGCTCAAGATCGACAACGCCTCGCGGGACAGCGCCGATCACTCAAGATCAACACGTCGTGACCACTGGCCCGACCCGGTGCCGACTGCGTACAGTTCGGTCAAACGAACCAACGGAGGTGACGGTGACCGACGACGCGAAGCCAGACTCCGAGAGCGAGCTCCCCCGTGATCACGAGACCTACCTCGCGATCTCCGAGCAGCCGGACTTCATCGAGCTGCGACGACGGTACGGACGCTTCGCCTTTCCCGCCACGGCGGTCTTCATGTCCTGGTACATCCTCTACGTGATCTGCAACAACTGGGCGCGTGACTTCATGAACACCCAGGTCTACGGGCACATCAACGTGGCCCTGGTGTTCGGCCTGCTCCAGTTCGTCTCGACGTTCACGATCGCCTGGCTCTACTCCCGGCACGCCGAGAAGGTCCTCGACCCGATGTCGACCAAGATCCGCGAGGAGTTCGAGGAGCTGACCGGCCGATGATGATCACGCTCCTCCCGCTGGCCACCGGCAGCAACCAGTGGTTCACCATCGGCTTGTTCCTGCTCGTTGTCGCCCTGACGCTCTACATCACCTTCTGGGCCTCGCGGAACACCAAGAACGCGAACGACTACTACGCCGGCGGTCGATCCTTCTCCGGCTTCCAGAACGGTTTGGCCATCGGCGGCGACTACATGTCGGCGGCCTCGTTCCTGGGCATCTCCGGCTCGATCGCGCTGTACGGCTACGACGGCTTCCTCTACTCCATCGGCTTCCTGGTGGCCTGGCTGGTTGCGCTGCTGTTGATCGCGGAGCTGCTTCGCAACTCCGGCCGCTACACGATGGCCGACCAGCTGGCGTACCGGATGCGACAGCGACCGGTCCGCAGTGCCGCCGCCCTCTCGACGATCGTGGTCTCGATCTTCTATCTGCTGGCGCAGATGGTCGGTGCCGGCAGCCTGGTGGGTCTGCTGCTCGGAGTCAGCTCGCCGACCGTCAAGAACCTGGTGATCGTCGGAGTCGGCGTGCTGATGATCATCTACGTCACCTTCGGCGGGATGAAGGGGACGACCTGGGTGCAGATCGTCAAGGCGGTCCTGCTGATGGCAGGCACCCTGTTGATCACGATCTTGGTGCTGGCGAACTTCGGCTTCAGCCTGAACGAGCTGCTCGGGGCCGCCGCCGAGAGATCCGGCAAGGGCGAGGCGTTCCTGCAACCGGGTCAGCTGTACGGCAAGGACCTGGCCGGGAAGTTCGACTTCTTGTCACTCGGATTGGCGCTGGTGCTCGGCACCGCCGGCCTCCCTCACATCCTGATCCGCTTCTACACCACGCCCACCGCGCACGCGGCCCGCAAGTCGGTGCTCTGGGCGATCGGACTGATCGGTGCCTTCTACCTGATGACGCTGGTGCTCGGCTTCGGTGCCGCAGCGTTGGTGGACACCGGCCCGGACAGCCAGATCGCCCAGTCCTCGGGCAACCTGGCCTCGCCTCTGCTGGCCCAGGCCGTCGGCGGTGGAGCCGACAGCCTCGGTGGGTCGGTGCTGCTGGCCCTGATCTCCGCGGTGGCCTTCGCCACCATCCTCGCGGTCGTCGCGGGTCTCACCCTGGCCTCGGCATCCTCGGTGGCCCACGACCTGTACGCGAACGTGTGGCGGCGGGGCAAGGCGACAGAGGCGCAGGAGATGGTGGTGGTCCGCATCGCCGCCTTGGTCATCGGTGCCGTCGCCATCGCCCTCGCGATCCCGGCCCAGCGGCTGAACACCGCGTTCCTGGTGGCGCTGGCTTTTGCGGTCGCCGCGTCGGCGAACCTGCCGGCGCTGCTGTTCAACCTGTTCTGGAAGCGGTTCAACACCGCCGGGGCCTGTGCCAGCATCTTCGGCGGGCTGATCGCCGCCGTCGGGCTGGTGATCTTCTCCCCGGTCGTCTCCGGAACGCCGACGTCACTGATGCCGGACGCGAACTTCGCCTGGTTCCCGTTGCGCAATCCGGGCCTCGTCTCCATCCCGGTCGGCTTCCTCTGCGGCATCTTCGCCACCCTGCTGACCGCGAGAGACACCGCCAGTCAGACCCGCTACCCCGAGCTCCAGGTGCGCTCGCTCACCGGCTCGGGTGCGGAGAAGGGTGGGGTGTCGCACTGACGCGGTGACGCCGGCGACCACCGCTCGACCCCGCCGACGGACTGGCCAAGTCGGCTGGCAGGCAGTCAGCGCCGGAAACGCGCCACGAATCGGAAGCGGTCGCCGCGGAAGACCGACCTGGTGTACTCCCGCGGGTGCCCGTCACCGTCTGACGCGGTACGCCGGACCAGCAACATCGGCAGGCCGGTGTCGACGCCGAGCAGCTGCGCCTCCGTCGGCGAGGCCAGGGCCGTCTCGACCACGTCCTCGGCGGCGGCCAGGTCCACCCCGTACGCCTGCGACAGCGTGAGATAGAGCGATCCGCGCCTGCCGAGCTCAGCCGACAACCGCGGGAAGGACCCGGTCAGGTGCGCCACCTCGTGGGCGATCGGCTCGTCGCTGACGATCCGGAGCCGCTCGACCCGCTGCACCTTGGCACCCCGGGTGAGCCCGAGTGCCGCTGCGACCTCGGCGTCGGCAGCCACCCGTGAGATGTCGAGCACCTCGCTGCGGGCATCGGATCGCCGTTCACCGATGTCCTCGGTGAACGAGCTGAGCTGTCGCAGCTGGATCAGCTTGGGCTCGGCGACGTAGGTGCCGCTTCCTTGGGTCCGCTCCAGTCGGCCCTCCACCACGAGCTCGGCGATCGCCTGCCGAACCGTGGTCCGGGAGGTGGCGAAACGGTCCGCCAGCTCACGCTCAGTGGGCAGGATCGTGCCGACCGCCGCACCCTCGATCAGCTGCAGCAGCTCGCCCTTCACCGCGTAGTACTTGGGCACCCGCATGGTCATCGTCACGAGCCCCCTCCGAGACTTGACCGACAGATTGGTCTATGCCAATCTTATCTCACCACCTTTGGTCTAAACCAATTTTGATGGTTTGCACCGACTGCGGCGACGACCCGCCGGCGGCTGGCTACGATCGGGCACCACCGACCTGCGGCTGCTGGACGCCGACCCGGCTCTGGCTGCCGTACGGCTTGACGTCGACGCCGAGCACAGCCCGTTCTGACCCACGACATCACCACCACAGAGGAGAACCACCGAGATGGCCGATCGCGGAGTCCTGATGGCTGCGGAGATCGTCGAGCAACCGGACGTCTGGCGCCGACTGATGACCGAGGGACGCTCGCAGTTCGAGACCGTCGCCGGCCGGATCGCCGCGTACGACCCCAGCATGATCTTGTTCGTCGCCCGGGGCACCAGCGACCACGCCGCCCTGTATGGGAAGTACCTCACCGAGATCATCGGTCGACGTCCGGCGGGTCTGGTTTCGCCGTCGACCATGACTGCCTACGGCGCCCGTCCGAACCTGGACCGGGTGCTGATGGTCGGAGTCAGCCAGTCCGGCGGCTCGCCGGACCTGGTGCAGTCACTGCAGGTGGCCCGCCAGCAGGGGGCGCTGACACTGGCGATCACCAACCAGCCAGGATCGCCGCTGGCCGAGACCGCCGAGCTGGAGATCGACGTGATGGCCGGGCCGGAGCACGCGGTCGCCGCCACCAAGTCCTACACCGCCCAGCTGCTGGCGCTCTTCTTGATCATCGACCGGCTGCGCGGCGGGAACGGCTCCGCCAGCCGGGACAGTGCCGCCGTGGAGTCGTTGCCGTCGCTCGCGGAGCAGGTGATCGCCGGGGACGAGCAGGTGCGCGAGCTCGCCCAGCGCTACCGATTCGTATCCCGGCTCGTCACCACCGCCCGCGGCTACTCGTACGCCACCGCGCGGGAGGCTGCGCTCAAGCTGATGGAGACGTCCTACCTGGGCGCCCAGGCGTTCTCCGGCGCCGACCTGCTGCACGGCCCGCTGGCCATGATCGACCCGCAGGTCCCGGTGTTCACCGTGGTCGGCGAGGGCGTGGGCGGCGAGGCGATGCAGCAGGTGCTGCCGCGGCTGGCCGAGGTCGGGGCGGAGGTGTTCTGTGTCGGGTCGCCGGCCGCGGTCCGAGCGGCCACCGCAGGGGTTGCGCTGCCGGTTGGGGTCAGCGAGGAGCTCTCACCGTTGCTGGAGATCATCCCCTTCCAGCAGCTGGCCCTGCATCTGGCCGTGGCCCGGGGCGGCGATCCGGATGCGCCGCGTGGCCTGAAGAAGGTCACCGAGACGCTGTGATCCAGAACCCGACTGTGTCCCGCGGACGGTTCGGCCGGGTATCAGGAGACGATCAGGACGACGCGCTGGCGTACCGGCGCACCGCCAGCCGCCAGTGCAACCGGGTCAGCAGCACGAACAGCACCGTCAGTGCGAGCACGGCCGCCACTGCCCACGGAGGCAGCCCGGCGATGAGGGCCTGCACGGGCAGGGTGCTGGCCACGCCGACCGGCACCACGAAGACGAACAGCGCTCGGACCAGCGGCGGGAAGAACGTCACCGGGTAGCGCCCGGCACTGAATGTCTCGGTCACCAGGCCGTGGATGAAGGTGGCCGCCTCGAACCAGAAGGCCAGGTAGGCGAGATTCGTCCACACCGCGCCCAGCAGCACCACCCCACAGCCGAAGCAGAGCAGGGCGGTCGTCACTCGAGCGGCCGTGAGCTGCTCCCCTGACAGTCCCACCACCACCAGCGCGAACCCGGCGAAGGCGCCGGTCAGCGCCGCCGGCTGCAGCCAGCGGAACGAGGTCAGCCACTGCGCGTCGACCGGCCGGAGCAGCATGCCGTCGAGCTCGCCGCGCTGCACGTACTCGCTCAATCGCAGCACATTCGGCGCCACGAACACGCTCAGCAGACTCTGCGCCACCTGGTAGCAGCCGGCCACCGCCAGCAGCTGGCTGGCCGTCCAGCCGTTGATGTCGGTGGCGGCGCGGCCGAGCAACAGGACCGGGACCAGCCCGACGGCGAGCTCGGCCAGCGCCACGATCCCGGTGGCCCACGCCTGTGCTCGGAACTGCAGGTCTCGCCGGATGGCCTGCAGCACGCAGGCTCGCCACAGCGCGACGTAGCGGCGCCAGTGCGGCGACGAACGGTGCAGCGTCGGCGGCGCCTCGGACGCGGAGGTGACCATCTCAGACTCCCGCCGCCGAGTAGCGACGCAGACCCAGCCGCCACAGGCCCAGGCCCGAGACGACCATGATCACCAGCCAGCCGACCTGCTGCGCGAACCCGACGGCCACCCCGTCGAGGGTCTGCTCGAAGGCGACCTCGATCGGGAACGAGACGAAGAAGCGGAACGGCTGCCAGGCCATCACCGCAGCCAGCCCGGCCGGCATCAGCGCCAGGGGTACGACGGCGCCGGACAACACCGTACGGATCAGGTCCGTGGCGATGGTGAAGCCGGAGATGTCTTCGAACCAGAAGGCCAACGAGGCTCGGGCGATGTCGAAGAAGATGGCGAGCAGGGCGGCCAGGACGACGGCGACGACGCCCAGCAGCCAGCTCGACGGGGAGCCAGGCACGGGCGGCCGGCCCGGCAGCAGCCAGACCACGATTGCGATCACCGGCAGCAGCAGCACGACCTTGACGACCTTCTCCCCCAGGTTGTTGGCCACCAGGTCGACGTGCGGCGAGATCGGGCGCAGCAGCGACCGATTCAGGTCGCCGTTGCGGATCGCCGCGGCCAGGAAGGGTGCCGACCAGGAGGCGGTGGCCATGGCGACCACGCTGACCGAGAGGAAGTAGCTGTCGAGGTACGCCTGGTCCACACCGAGATCGGCACCCGACGCCAAGGCGGCGCGCCAGACCAGCAGCGAGATCAGCGGCACCACCACGTTGGACAGCTGCAGCAGGAAGAAGTCGCCGCGGTAGATGAAGGTCAGCGAGGTGTTCAGGGCCAGCAACCGGCCGAACACCCGCAGCCGTCTGGGTAGCCGTCGCAGCCCACGGCGACCAGTGGGCCGCGTGGTCGTCCCGATACTCACGAGCCGGCGAGGACGGTGCGCATGACGTCGTCCAGGTCGGCGTCGGTGATCTCCACGTCGACCAGCTCACCCCAGGTCGGGCAGGCGGCCATGATCACGTTGACCTGTGACCGGTCGGCGGCCAGATCCAGCACGGCTCCGTCGCGAGCGGTCACCGTGACGCCCGCCGGCAGTCGGACCGGCGGGGCAGGCGTCGCGGCGTACGTGAGCCGGATCTGCTTGGCCGGCCGGGTGCGATGGACCAGGTCGACCAGCCGCCCGTCGTAGCCGAGTCGACCCTCGTCGATCAGCACCACCCGGTCGCACAGCTGCTCGACGTCATCCATGTTGTGGCTGGTCAGCACGATGGTCGTCCGGTCCCGCTCGTTGACCTCCCGCAGGAACTCCCGGACGGCTGCTGTGGAGATCACGTCCAGACCGATGGTCGGCTCGTCCAGGAACAGCACCTCGGGTCGGTGCAGCAGCGCGGCCAGCAGCTCGCACTTCATCCGCTGTCCCAGCGACAGCTTGCGGACCGGGACGTCGACCACGTCGGTGACGGTCAACAGCTCGGCGAGCTCGGCCACCCGACGCTGGAACGCGGCCGGCTCCAGGTCGTACATGGCCCGGTGCACGAGGTAGCTGTCCATCGGCGAGACGTCCCACCACAACATCGCCTTTTGGCCGAGCACCACCGAGATCCGCCGCAGGAAGGCGTACTCGCGTCGCCACGGCTCGTGCCCGAGCACGGAGACCCGGCCGGACGTGGGCCGGAGCAGCCCGCAGCACAGCTTGATCGTGGTGGTCTTGCCGGCGCCGTTGCGACCGAGCAGCCCGACCAGCTCGCCCCGCTCGACCGCCAGGTCGACGGCGGCCACCGCTCGGCGGGTGGCCGTGTCGCGCGCGACCAGCCCGACCAGCGCCCCGGTCAGTCCCGGACGCTGGCGTCGGTACGTGTAGTCCTTGGTCAGCCCCTGGGCATCGATGACGGCCGTCACCCCCGACGGACTATCACATGCAGGTCGGGGACTGAATCGATTTGGCCCGGCCGTGCCGGACTACTTCAGCTTGAAGGCGAGCTCGGTCTCCCACAGGTTCAGGTCCGGAACCTCGACCGGGTCCGAGAAGTACCACTCCGTCCGGCAGGCCCAGCTGTGTCCCTGGGGCGAGTTCCACTGGTCGAACTGCAGACCTTGTCCCTCCGCCCACTCCAGCAGCTCCCGGGTGGCCTCCATCAGCCCGTCCGGGTGGCCGATGTGTCGTACGGTCACGTAGCGACCCGCCGGCAGCACGCCCGCACTGACCACCTCGTCCCCGTCGACCTCGGCAGCGATCGGCACACCGGCCTCGATCTGCATCGGGCCGGGCATGTTGATCACGTTGTACTTGAAGAAGACGGGTCCGACCGGGTCGATCCCCCGCTCGCCCAACCAGCCGAACACCTCGCCGAACCGGTCGGCGATCACCGCGAAGTTGCCCATCGACACGTTCTGGTCGCTCACGTACGCGTACGGCTGCGCCGCGCGCTCCTCCACCTGAAACCGGGCCCGATCATCAGTCATGCCTGCTCCGACTCCAGCCGTCCGTCGAACTCATCGGGTGACGTCCTCCTGATCATTGGCTCGGCGGCGGCATCCGCGCCGAGGTGAGCGCGTCCAGCAGCAGTCCGCAGACCAGCTCGACGTACTCCTCGCGACTGTGGCAGTCGAGCCGGACGATCCGATCCCAGAGCTCGATCGCGCCGATGGCGGCTGCCCGCAGGACCAGGTCGGACAGCGGCAGGTCGGTGCGAAGCCAGCCGCGCTCGGCCCAGCGCACCAGCACCGTCTCGTTCTGGGCTGAGATCTCGGTGGTCAGCCGGCGGAGCTCGGTCTCGAGCACCGGGTCCGAGCGAGCGGCCTCCGAGAACGCCATCCACACCCCGTGCGAGCCGGCGTTGACGGTCGCCAACAGCTCGGCACTCAGCCGAGCCGCCTCTTCGACACTGGAGGCGGCCAGCAGCCGGGCTCCTGGGGCAGTCTCGGCGACCGCTGCCCCCGGAGCACTTCCGAAGGAGACCGCGGCGATCGCGGCCCGCAGCAGCTCCACCTTCGGTCCGTGGTTCTGGACGGTCTCGGTCGACACTCCGGCTCTTCGGGCGATGGCTGGCATCGTCGTCCCGCTGTAGCCACGCTCGGCGAACAGCTCCGCGGCGGCCGCCACGACCCGCTCCCGCGTCGCGGCGGCTTGCTCCTGTCGCAGGTCGGACACGTAGCTCCGCGATGTCGGCGTCGCCGATGTATCTGCCGCAACCATATTGACTCCTGTACTCCTGTACTCAATAATCGGATCCGGTACCGAATGTAACACCGGGCCCACCATCGTCAGGAGTCCGTCGTGCCCAGCTATCTCATCGCTTCCGTCCCCATCCACGGACACGTCTCGCCGCTGCTTCCGATCGCGGCGCATCTGGTCGATCGTGGCGACACCGTACGGTTTCTCACCGGCGCCCGGTTCGCCGCCGCGGTGTCGGCGACCGGTGCCGGCCACGTCCCGCTGCCTCCCGCCTCCGACTTCGACGACCGCACGCTGCTCCTGACCGAGCGTGAGCATCTGTCGCCGGCCGCCGCGATCGCGTACGACATGGAGCACGTCTTCATCCGACCTGCCGAGGGTCAGTACGCCGCGGTCCGGGAGCTGATCGCCGCCGAGCCGGTCGACGCGATCATCACCGACCCGACCTTCGCCGCCGGGGCCCTGCTGGTCGAGCTGCCGGCGCAGCACCGACCGCCCGTCGTGGTGGCCGGCGTTCTCCCGCTCGGCCTGCCGGGTCGCGACCTGGCGCCCTTCGGGCTGGGCCTGCCGCCCCTCCGCGGCCCCGTGGGCCGGCTCCGCAACGCGGTGCTGACCGCGGTCACCGATCGGATCTTCCGCCGGCCCGAGGGAGTGGGCGCCGACATCATCCGCCGGACGCACGGGCACGACGGGAGCGGTCCGGTACTGACCTGGCCGGCGCGGGCCGACGCAGTCATCCAGCTGTCGGTGCCGTCCTTCGAGTACCCGCGACCGGAGCCCACTACCAGATTGGAGTTCACCGGGATGGTGACGGCATCTTCCAGCCTGGAGCACCCACGACCGGCGTGGTGGTCCGATCTGGACGGGTCTCGGCCCGTGGTGCACGTCACCCAGGGCACGATCGCCAACAACGACCTGACCGAGCTGGTCCTGCCGACCGTGCACGGCCTGGCCGACGCCGACGTGCTGGTCGTCGTCGCGACCGGCGGCCGGCCGGTGTCCGAGCTGGGGAAGCTGCCGGCCAACGCCCGGGCGGCGGAGTTCCTGCCGTACTCGGAGCTGTTCGCGCACACCGACGTCTTCGTCACCAACGGCGGCTACGGCGGCGTGCAGTTCGCCTTGGCTCACGGGGTGCCGGTCGTCGTCGCGCCTGGCAAGGAGGACAAGGTCGAGGTGGCAGCCCGGGTCGGTTGGTCCGGCACCGGGGTGAACCTGCGCCGGCAGCGTCCGACGACCCGCCAGATCCGACGCACCGTCGACCGGGTGCTGCGGGAGCCGCGGTTCCGCACGTCAGCGACGCGGATGGCGGTCGAGATGGCCCAAGCGCGGGGAGCCGCCGGCTTCGCTGCTGTCGTCGACGAGGTCGCCGCGAGCTGGCCCACTCGACCGGCAGACCAGGCAACCAGAGCGCAGCGAAGCGTCGCATAGGCTGCGGCTTAGCCCCACCACACGTGATCTCGGCGCGCCCGAGATCGGGTGTGGCGGGCAAGCCCGAGCGACGTCGACGTGGAGGTTCCGCGGTGAGTGATGAGGCCCTGTCCAACCTGCTGCACGAGGACCGGCGGTTCCCGCCGCCCGAGGAGCTGGCCGCGTCGGCCAACGTCACCGCAGCGACGTACGAGCAGGCGGCCGCCGACTCGGACGCCTTCTGGGCCGAGCAGGCTGGTCGGATCAGCTGGGACACCGAGCCGACCGAGGTGGTCGACTGGAGCAACCCGCCGTTCGCGACGTGGTACGCCGACGGCACCCTCAACGCCGCGTACAACTGCTGCGACCGTCACGTCGAGGCCGGGAACGGCGACCGGGTGGCCTTCTACTTCGAGGGCGAGCCCGGGGACACCCGCGAGATCACCTACGCCGAGCTGACCGTGAGCGTGAAGAAGGCGGCCAACGCACTGACCGAGCTCGGGGTGAAGACCGGAGACCGGGTGGCGATCTATCTGCCGATGATTCCTGAGGCCGTGGTCGCCATGCTGGCCTGCGCCCGGATCGGGGCTCCGCACACGGTCGTGTTCGGTGGCTTCTCCTCCGATGCGCTGGCCTCCCGGATCGAGGACTGCGGGGTCGAGGTGGTGATCACCGCCGACGGCGGCTACCGGCGAGGAGCACCGTCCGGACTCAAGCCGGCCGTCGACGAGGCACTGAAGAAGTGCCCCGAGGTCCGCAACGTGCTGGTGATCAGGCGGACCGGTCAGGACGTCGAGATGACCGAGGACCGCGACCTGTGGTGGGACGAGTTCGTCGAGAAGCAGTCCGACGAGCACGCCGCGGAGGCCTTCCCGGCCGAGCATCCCCTCTACATCATGTACACCTCCGGCAGCACCGGGAAGCCGAAGGGCATCCTGCACACCACCGGCGGCTACCTGGTCGGCACCTCCTACACGCACTGGGCCACCTTCGACCTGAAGCCGGAGTCCGACGTGTTCTGGACCGCCGCCGACATCGGCTGGGTGACGGGGCACTCGTACCTGGTCTACGGCCCGCTGGCCAACGGCGCCACCTCGGTGATGTACGAGGGCACTCCGGACACGCCGCACAAGGGCCGCTGGTGGGAGATCATCGAGAAGTACCGGGTGAGCATCCTCTACTGCGCGCCGACCGCGATCCGTACCTTCATGAAGTGGGGGGCGGAGATCCCTGAGCAGTTCGACCTGTCCTCGCTGCGGATCCTCGGCTCGGTCGGCGAGCCGATCAACCCGGAGGCGTACGTCTGGTACCGCCACTACATCGGCGGCGACCGGACCCCGGTGGTGGACACCTGGTGGCAGACCGAGACCGGCATGCACATGATCTCACCGATGCCGGGGGTCACGTCGGGCAAGCCGGGCGCCGCGATGACCGCGGTGCCTGGCGTCAGCGTCGACGTGGTCAACGACGAAGCGCACTCGGTGCCGGACGGCTCCGGCGGCTACCTGGTGATCACCAAGCCGTGGCCGGCGATGCTGCGCACCTTGTGGGGTGATGATCAGCGGTTCATCGACACCTACTGGTCGCGGTTCGAGGGGCTCTACTTCGCCGGCGACGGCGCGAAGAAGGACGAGGACGGCGACATCTGGCTGCTGGGCCGGGTGGATGACGTGATGAACATCTCCGGACACCGGATGTCCACCACCGAGATCGAGTCCGCGCTGGTCTCCCACCCCAAGGTCGCCGAGGCGGCGGTCGTCGGCGCCACCGACCCGACCACCGGCCAGGCGATCGTCGCGTTCGTGATCTTGCGGTCCGAGGCCGGCGACGGTGGGGCCGATGTGGTCCAGGAGCTGCGGTCCCATGTGGCCAAGGAGATCGGGGCGATCGCCAAGCCGCGGCAGATCATGGTCGTCGAGGAGCTGCCGAAGACCCGCTCCGGGAAGATCATGCGACGGCTGCTGCGCGACATCGCCGAGAACCGCGAGGTCGGCGATGTGACCACCTTGACCGACTCCACCGTGATGAACCTGATCAAGGAGAACCTGAACAAGCCTGCGGCCTCCTCGGAGGAGTAGGTCGACCTGCTCCTCTCGCTCGGGTTCGTGCTTCTCGCGCTGGTTGCAACCCGAGCAAGAGGCACGAACCCGAGCGAACGCCGGCCGACGGTGCCGGTCCGGCCGGTGGTGCTAGTCCGGCCGGTGCGGTCGAAGGTGGGCCGATAGGGTCGGCCACGGAGTGCCGGGAAGTCTGGTCGGCGTCCTGTTCGCCGACCCCTGGAGTCTCGTGATCGTCAATCGGCCCCGCATCGTCCTCTTCGGCCGCCAGGTCGACGACGCCGACACCATCGCCGTCACCGATGTGCTCCGCCAGGAGACCGTCGGCGGTGCGCTGATGCTGGCCACCGCGGTCGTGGCGCTGCTGTGGGCGAACCTGGCCTACAACAGCTACCAGGCGGTCCTGCACCTGCCGCTCGGACCGCTCGACCTGGAGCACTGGACGTCCGACGGCCTGCTGGCGATCTTCTTCTTCGTCGCCGGCCTGGAGCTCAAGCGCGAGCTGACCGTCGGTGCGCTGAGCAGGCCCGCCGAGGCGCTGGTGCCCATCGTCGCGGCGCTGTGCGGGATGGTCGTCCCAGCGGCGGTGTTCGTGGCGGTCAACCTGGCGCTCCCCGGCGGTCAGCCGCAGGGGTGGGCGATCCCGATGGCCACCGACATCGCCTTCGCGTTGGCGATCCTCGGACTGGTCGGCTCGAAGCTTCCCACCAGTCTGCGGGCCTTCCTGCTCACCCTGGCCATCGTGGACGATCTGGGGTCGATCACCGTGATCGCCATCTTCTTCTCCCACGGCTTCTCCCTGCTCTGGTTCCTCGGCGCCGCCGCGTGCGCGGCGCTGTGGGCTCTGCTGCAGTGGCGTCGGATCAGTGGCTGGTACCTGTATCTCCCGCTCGGCGTGCTCTGCTGGTGGTGCATGTACAGCAGCGGCATCCACGCCACGGTCGCCGGGGTGCTGCTCGGGCTGCTGACGTCGTCCTCCTCCGTGAACGGCCCGTCGCCGGTGGATCGGTGGGAGCATCGCTGGCGACCGGTGTCGGCGGGATTCGCTGTGCCGGTGTTCGCGCTGTTCGCCGCCGGAGTGCCGTTGTCGCTGGACAAGCTGGCCGCGGCGGTCACCAACCCGGTCGGCATCGGCGTGGTCGCCGGGCTGGTGGTCGGCAAGCTCGTCGGTATCCTCGGCGGCTCCTGGCTCACGGCGAGGCTGACCAGGGCCGAGCTGGCCAGTGATCTGCGCTGGAGCGAGATCGCGTCGGTCTCGCTGCTGTCAGGTGTGGGCTTCACCGTCGCCCTGCTGATCGCTGACCTCGCCTTCGAGGGTGACGAGAACCTGCAGGAGGTGGCCAAGACCTCGGTCCTGATCGGTACGGTGCTCGCCGCGGCCCTGGCCACGGTGTCGTTGCGACGGCGTACGAGATCCCGGCTCGCAGGCTGAACCCGACCCGACTGCACGGAGCATCGGAGGCGGACCGTTAGGCTCGGCCCAGAGCGAGAGGAGATCGTCATGGCGGACCGCAAGGTTGCAGACCTGATCAAGGACATCCGAGGTGATGTCCAGCTGCTGGTCACCGACCAGGTGGAGCTGGCGAAGTCGGAGCTGACACCGGCTGCCAAGAACGCCGGCATCGGCGGTGGCATGTTCGGCGCAGCCGGCTACTTCGGCATAAACGCGGCGACCCTGATCTACATCGCTGCCGCACTCGGCCTCGCCGCTCTCGGGCTGCCGTACTGGGCCGCTTTCCTGATCGTCGCCGGGGTGCTGCTGCTGATCGCGGCGATCCTGGCCCTGATCGGCTACACCCGGATCAAGAAGATCAAGCCGCCGGAGAGGACCATCGCCAACGGCAAGGCACTGGTCAGCGAGCTGAGCTCCGCGGTCAACCGGGCCACCGCCGCGGCCGGCGCACCGCAGATCGAGGGCACCGTGGTGAACGAGAAGAAGGCCCTGCGCTGACCCACCGACCCGATCCTCTGTTCCTCGTCCGCACCCTAGAGAGGCCGGTGAGCAGAAGTCCTGTCGGAGCGGGGAACTGAGCAGGCCACTGCGATGCGACGCCACCGGCGATCTGCTGCTCCGGACGAATCGGTCCGGGACATCTTGATCATCGGACCGTGGCAGCACCGCGAGATCACCGCCAACGGCATCCGCTTCCACCTCGCCACCGGATCCGGCTTCAGCCGGGACCGCCCGCTGGTGCTCCTGCTACACGGCTTCGGTGAGTTCTGGTGGGCGTGGCGCCATCAGCTCCCATCGTTGGACGCCGCCGGGTTCAGCGTCGCCGCGGTCGATCTCCGGGGGTACGGTGCGACGGACAAGACTCCTCGCGGCTACCGCCAGTCCGTCACGGCCCTGGACGTCTCGGGGGTGATCCGCAGCCTGGGGTACGAGACCGCCACCGTCGTCGGTCACGACTGGGGCGGCATCGCCGGGTGGTCGACGTACGCGTACGCGCCCGAGCAGGTCTCGGCGTTGGCGGTGATCGGCGCTCCGCACCCGCTCCGGTTCCCGTGGCGGTCGATGGGGACGAGCCTGGCCTGGTTCCAGCTGCCGATCCTGCCCGAGCGCGTGATCATGGCCCGGCAGAGCGCGTACGTGGAGTGGCTGCTCCGTCGGCGGGCCGCTCGCGGCGGTGACTTCCCGACGAGCACGGAGGCCAGCCACTACCGGAGTGCGTTGCGGCTCTGGCCGAGTCCGCACTGCGCTCTGGAGTATCTGCGGATGTTCGGCCGGGACCAGCTACGCGCCGCGGGACGGACCTATCGTCGGGCGCTCGGAGTTCGCGTGCAGGTGCCGGTGCTGACCGTACGTGGCTCGGCTGACCGTCTCGTCCCGGGATCGGCGATGCTGCCGCCGTCGCCGTACGCGCCGAGCGTGCACCAGCACGTGGAGATCCCCGACGCCGGCCACCACCCGCACGAGGAGGCACCCGAGGCGGTCTCGGCCGCCCTGATCGACTGGCTTGCCCGCTGATACCCGTGCCGCTTGAACCCACTCCGCGCGTGCTCAAACCCTCGCGCAGTCACACCCGACCCACTCCGCGCGTGCTCGAACCCTCGCGGAGTGGGATTCGGGCGGGCGCCCCAGCAGCAGTCAGGGTGGAGCGGGCAGGTCAGGCCAGCTGGAGGATGCGGGACTCCCACGGTGCCAGGGTCGTGGCGGTGGGCTCGGAGTCGCCGTGGCTGCCGAGCAGCAAGGTGGCGCCGGTCAGGTCAGGCAGGTCGGTCACCGGCAGCACCAGCTCGGCCGACGACAGGTTCGCCAGCACCAGCAGCGTGGCCTCCGCCGAGGTCCGGGTGAACGCCCACAGCGACTCGTGCTCGGGCAGCAGCAGCGCGAACCTGCCCTCCACCACCGTCGGGTTGGTGTGCCGCAGCTCGATCAGCTTTCGGTAGTGGTGGAACACCGAATCCGGGTCGTCGACGGCGGCTCGAGCGTTCACGACCACGTAGTTCGGGTTGGCCGGCAGCCACGGGATGCCTTCGGTGAAGCCGGCGTGCGACCGGTCGTCCCACTGCATCGGGGTGCGGGCGTTGTCGCGGCTCTTCACCGACAGCGAGGAGAGCACGGCCTCCGCCTCCAGACCCAGGGTCAGCGCCTCGGCCTGGTAGTTGACCGACTCCAGGTCGGAGTACTGACTGATGTCGGTGAAGTAGGAGTTCGTCATGCCGATCTCCTCGCCCTGGTAGACGTACGGCGTGCCCTTGTGCAGATGCAGCACCGTGCCCAGGGTCTTCGCCGAAGCCACCCGGAACGCCGCCGAGTCGTCCCCGAATCTGGACACCGCCCGGGGCTGGTCGTGGTTGTTCCAGTAGAGCGAGTTCCAGCCGGCATCGGCCAAGCCCTCCTGCCAGTCGGCCAGGTTCCGCTTGAGCACCGGCAGCGGCAGCTCAGCCAGGTCCCACTTGTGGCCGCCCGGCTGCTGGTCCAGACTCACGTGCTCGAAGGTGACGACCATGTTGAGCTCGTGGTTGGCCGGATCGGTGGCGGCGCGCGCCGTGGCGATCGAGGAGCCCGGCATCTCACCGACGGTGATCAGGTGCTGCGCATCCAGGCCGACCTCGGCGTTCATCTCGGCCAAGAACTCGTCCAGCCGAGGCCCGTTGGCGACCACAAAGGCCGTCGCATATCGGCGGCCCGGCGGCACCACCCCGTCGGTCAGCTCGGCCGGCTTGGAGATCAGGTTGATCACGTCCATCCGGAAGCCGTCGACGCCACGCTCGACCCACCATCGCATCATCGCGTAGATCGCCTGCCGGACCTCCCGGTTCTCCCAGTTCAGATCAGGCTGCTTGGGGCTGAACAAGTGCAGGAAGTACTCACCGGACCGCTCGTCGAACTGCCACGCCGAGCCGGAGAAGGCGGCCCCCCAGTTGGTCGGCTCAGCCCCAGGGGTGCCGGGCTCGAAACCCTCCCGGGCGGGCCGCCACCAGTACCAGTCCCGCTTCGGCGACGCCGGATCCCGCGACTCGACGAACCAGGCGTGCTCGTCGGAGGTGTGGTTGACCACCAGGTCCATCACCAGCTTCATCCCCCGCTCGTGCAGACCGGCGATGAGCGCGTCGATGTCGGCCAAGGTGCCGAAGGTCGGGTCGATGTCTTGGTAGTCGGCGATGTCGTAGCCGTTGTCGTCCTGTGGCGAGGTGTAGACCGGTGACACCCAGACCACGTCGACCCCCAGGTCGGCCAGATAGTCGAGCCGACCCAGAATCCCTGGCAGGTCGCCCATCCCGTCACCGTTGCTGTCCGCGAACGACCGCGGGTAGATCTGGTAGACGACGGCGGACCTCCACCAGCCGGCCGGGCGTG
>DASQLI010000146.1:0-2871 GCA_035630075.1 Microlunatus sp. | reverse complement strand
ACGGTGGGTCCGGGGGAGATCTCGGGACAACCATCCGCGCCTCCGCAAGCTCCGGCGCTCCCGCCAGACCCATCCAGGTCCCTCGACGCACCCCCGGACCCACCGCGGAACCGGCTCGGCAGGTCTGCTCGGGATCGGCTCGGTTCGTGCTCGGTCGGGGTGATCTGAGGTCAGAAGGTTGACGATCTGCTCGGCCGGTGCGACGCAATGTGGCCGGCGACGTGCTCGGCATCGCGTCCCACACCACCGATCAGGATGGAGGCCAGGGCGTACTGGAAGTACAGCCCGACGAAGTAGAGACCGGGCTGTGACCGGCTGACGCCGCGGTCGTGCACCGGATCCCCGTCCTGGTACGAGATCGGCAGGTCGATCCACCCGAAGTCCGGGGCGAATCCCGTGCACCAGATGACGTTCGCCACGTCGAGGACCTGTCCGCTCTCCAGGACGGGACGGCCGGCCCGGACACCCGCGGTCCTGGGCACCAGCTCGACCCCGGCGGCGGCGAGGTCTGTACGCCGCGTCCGAGCCAGGGGGATACCGCTCGATCGGTACGTCTGCCGCACCTTCCGCCCGATCGGAGTGCGCACGGTCAGGACGTGCATGGCCGCGAACCACAGCGCCGGCGTGACCAACCGATCCGCTCCGCTTCCCGGGCGGACCGGTTCGTGCCCGGTGTCCCTTCCCGACAACCAGGTCCGGTGACCGCGGCGTGCCTCCGAGGCGATCTCGGCCCCCGAGTTCCCGGCGCCCACGACGAGGACGCCGCCGTCGGCGAGCTGGCACGGGTTGCGGTACTCGCTCGAGTGCAGCTGGACGATCGTCGGATCGAGTTCGGCCGCGAACGCAGGGACGCGGGGGTGATGGTTGGCGCCGGTCGCCACCACGACGTTGTCGGCCTCGAACCGGCTCAGACCGGAGGTCACGACGAACCGGTCCCCACACCTGGAGAGTCCGTCCACCCGGACGTCCGATCGCACGGGGAGATCGAAGCGGGCTGCGTACGCGGCGAGGTAATCGGCAACCTGGTCCTTGGTCGGGAACGACGAGGCCGGTGCCGGGAACGCCATACCCGGCAGCTCGTCGAGGTGAGCTGGGGTGAACACGCGCAGCGAGTCCCAACGCTTCCGCCACGAGTCGCCGATCCGCGGGTACCTGTCCAAGATCATGAAAGGCCGACCGTGCCTGGTCAGGTGGTAGCCGACGGCCAGACCGGCCTGGCCGCCACCAATGATCACGGTATCGATCCGGTCGCCCGACCGGTCGGTCATGATCCACCTCCGTCGCTGCGAAGCGCGATGCGCAGCGCCTCCAGGAACGCCGCCGGCCGCTCGACGGCTGGGTCATCGCGGGCGTCGTCGATCACGTACAGCGGCCAGCCGTACCGGTTGCTGGCTGCCTCGGCGACGCTCAGTCGCACTCCGACGTCCTGTCGGCCCCAGATCAAGGACGTCGGCACGGTGATCTTGGCCAGATCCTGCGACGGGATGGTCGAAGAGAGCTGACCGAGCAGGCCGCGCATCGTCGCCTTGACGCTCGAGGTGCGGAAGCGGTCCAGGGCGTAGGTCGACATCCAGTCGTAGGACTCACCCATCTCGGCGCGGACGACGTCCGCGTCGACGTAGCAGTAGTTCCGGAAGCTGCGCCGCAGCCCGCCCTCAGTCGGTCGCCACAGCACGCCGAGAAAGGACAGCGCCATGCCGGGCGAGGGTCGGAACCGATCCAGTCCGTACGTGTCCACCAGCACCAGACGATCGAGGTGGTCGCCGTGGTCGATGGCGAACCGAGCGGCGAGCGCGCCGGCTGCACCCTTGCTGACCAGCACAGGGGGCGCCGCGCAGGTGGAGTCGATGAGCTCGGCCAGCCAGGCCAGCGCGCTGTCGACCTCGATCGGACCGTCGGTCACCTCCGATGCCCCGAGTCCGGGCAGGTCGGGGGCGATCACGCGGTGGGTAGCCACCAGGTCCGGGATCACCCGCAGCCACACGGCCGCGAACTCCGCCGCCAGCAACACCAGCGGTTGGCCATCGCCGCCCTCCAGCACTGCCGTTGACACCCCGGCAAGCCGAAGCCGGCGTTCGGTCATCGGCAGCACGGACAGCAGTCGGGCTCGGGCGTCGTCACCCGCTGACAGTGTCGTGGGAGCCGGACCCTGGTGCTGTGTCGCCATACTCCGACGGTACGAGTCGTCGACCGGGTAAGGCATCGAGTGAACTACCCAGTTGGCGGCGCATCGCGGGATGGGTGGAATCGCCCAGCAGCAGGCTCGGTCAAACCAGCTGGTGCTGGTACGCGTAAGCGGTGGCCGCCGCCCGCGACGACACCCGCAGCTTGGCGAAGATGTTGCTGACATGCCGATCCACGGTCCGCTCACTGAGAACGAGATCGACGGCGATCGCCTTGTTGCTGCTGCCGGCGCTGATCAGCCGCAGAACCTGCAGCTCGCGTGGCGTCAGCCCATGGGTGCCGCGCGACGACGCCCGGTTGGCGAGTGAGACCACCCGGGCCAGGTCCGGTGCCGCACCCAGGCGCTCGAAGACCGCGCGGGCGGCGTCGAGCTCCATCTCCGCGGTGTCGTCGTCGCCGAGGGCGCGACAGGCCAGGCCGACCAGGACTCGGACCCGAGCGGCCTCGTACGGCGCCTCCAGCTCGCGCCAGGCCACCCACGCGGAGCGAAGCGTGTCCCCCGCGGCTCGAGCATCGCCCTCGGCGAGCAGCACGGCCCCGAGCGCAGTGGACGCGACCGCCCGCAACAGCGGCGCGTCGAGCTCGGCGGCGAGTGTGGACAGCTCGTCCGCGGCTGCGCGAGCCGCACCGACATCACCGACCGCGAGCCCGATCTCCACCGTGGCGGCCAGAACTCTGGATCGGGCG
>DASQLI010000145.1:0-8862 GCA_035630075.1 Microlunatus sp. | reverse complement strand
GTGGTCATGCTGTCCTCGCTGCTGGTGCTGGGCTGTCGGGCCGGACGCACGACAAACTCCGCAGCGAGGGCGCCGGCCCTAGTGGGCCCTGCTGCGGCAGCGAAGGAGGAGCATCCCGCCGATCAGGCAGGACGGCTCGGTGCCAGCCATGTGGTCACCCTAACGCAGGCCTTGCGACATGTCGAAGGGTGTGCGGAGGTCAATCGAGTTCGGCCATCGGGTCGGCCGCGACGCTACCCGTCGAGGGTGTCGGCTCCATCGCCCAGAAAACCGGTAGCCATGGCAGCGTGACGTGGGTCACTCTGGAGCACATGTCTGCTCCTGTCACCCAGTCCCGGCCCGAGGCTACCGAGATGCGCCTGGTCCGCGTCGACCCTCGAGATCGGGCGGCGGTCACAGCCTCGGTCGACCTCCAGAACGCCGCCCAGCGCATCGACGATCCCGACAACCACCCCGGCATTCCCGAGCTCGCCGCAGGCTGGCTGGAGTTCGGCTGGGACCTCGAGCCCGACGAGCGCTATCTCTATCTCGCCGAGGGCAGCGACGAGCCGGTCGCGGTCTTCGAGGTCCAGCTCCCGAACCGCGACAACCGCCATCTTGTCTGGGGCAGCATCGTCGTCCACCCCGATCATCGTCGGCTCGGGCACGGCAGCGCACTGGTCGGCGAGCTCGTCCGCCGCGCCGAGGAGTCGGGTCGCACCACGATCTGGTTGGGCTGCGCCGAGGACGATCTCGGAGCGCGCGCGTTCTTGGAGGCCCACGGCTTCCACTACGCCAGCCACGACGCGCGACGCAAGCAGATCCTCGCCGAGGTCGACCACGAGGCGATCGAACGGCTGCACGCACAGGCCACCGAGGCGGCCGCCGACTACCTGCTGGAGCGACTCGTGCCGCCGGTGCCGGACGAGGTGCTGGAGCAGCTGGTGGAGGTGACCGCGGCGATCAACGACGCCCCCATGGGTGACCTCACCTTCGAGGACGAGGTGTTCGATCTTGCTCGGCTCCGCGACATCGAGGCGGCGCGCAAGGGTCGGGGCGATCGGCTGTATCGGATCGCGGCTCGGCATCGCGAGACCGGGGTGATCGGCGGCCACACTGTCGTCGGCCTGCATCCACTCGATCCCACCCACGCCGGCCAGGGCGACACCGCTGTGCACCGTGATCACCGCGGCCATCGGCTGGGTCTGCTGCTGAAGATCGAGATGATGCGCTGGCTGGCCGAAGCCGAGCCGCAGATCGCCGAGATCGTGACCTGGAACAACGCCGACAACCGCTACATGATCGACGTCAACGAGGCGATCGGCTACCGGCTGTCGCGGGTGTTCGCGATGTACGAGCGGACTCTGGGCTCCTGAGCGGTAGCAGGCGAGCGACCGAAGATCAAAAGCCCAGCCGATTGAGGTGCTTGGGGTCGCGCTGCCACTCCTTGAGCACCTTGACCTTCAGGTCGAGGTAGACGGGCGTCCCCAACAGCTTCTCGATCTGCTGTCGGGCGGCGGCGCCGATCTCGCGCAGTCGCGTGCCCCGGTGGCCGATGATGATGCCCTTCTGCGAATCGCGTTCCACGATCATGGATGCATACACGTCGAGCAGTGGCTTGTTCTCCGGCCGACCGTCGCGCAGGCTCATCTCCTCCACCTCGACGGTGATCGAGTGAGGTAGCTCGTCGTGGACGCCCTCCAGCGCCGCCTCACGGATCAGCTCGGCGACCAGCGTCTCCTCCGGCTCATCGGTGATCTCCCCGTCCGGGTAGAGCATCGGTCCTTCCGGGAGCAGCGCCACGATCTCGTCGGCGAGCACGTCGAGCTGGTCGCCGGCGGTGGCCGAGACCGGCACGATGCTGGCCCAAGCGATGCCCAACGTCTCCTCCAGGCGCTGGATGGCGATCAGGTGCTCGGCCATCCGGTCGGGACGGACCAGGTCGGACTTGGTGGCGATCGCCACCAGCGTCGGTCGCTTCGGCAGCGCTGCGATCTCCCCCACGAGATAGGTGTCTCCGGGACCGATCTTCTGGTTGGCCGGAAGACAGACCCCGACGACGTCGACTTCGGTCCAGGTGCCGCGCACCAGGTCGTTCAGCCGCTCACCGAGCAGCGTCCGCGGCTTGTGCAGGCCGGGTGTGTCGATCAGCACCAGCTGGGCATCCGGGCGGTGCACAATGCCACGGATCGCATGTCGGGTGGTCTGCGGCTTCGACGACGCGATGGCGACCTTGCTGCCGACCAGGGCGTTGGTCAGCGTCGACTTGCCCGCGTTGGGCCGACCGACGAAGCAGGCGAAGCCCGAGCGGAAGCCTGGGGTGGGGTCTGCCGACGGCTCCTCGCTCACAGCTGGATCCGCTCACGGACCGCACCGGCGGCGTCGGTCAGCCAGACGGTCACGCCGCTGCCGGCGACGTCGGTGATCACCGACCGGTCGTCCTCGGACAGGGTGTCGGAGCCGTTGATCGCCACCGCCTCGAGTCCAGGTGCCCCCGAGGAGACCGCCATCGAGACGGCCACCTGCACCGCCGAAAGCTGCAGGCTGGGAAGGCCGACGCTGGTGGCGGCGTAGGTGCGACCGTCGGTGTCTCGGACCGAGGCACCTTGGGCGGCAGCCGTCCGCGCCCGAGCGGCCCGGGCCAAGGTGATGATCTTGCGGTCCTCAGGATCGGTCGGTTCGATGACGTCGCTCATGGTGTCGCTCATGATGCCTTCGACTCGCGACCGGCCGCCAGCCGGGTCGCCGCATCGACCCCCGCGTCGTCGGTGTCCTCGGTCCGGGTGACGATCACCGAGCCGATCTTGTTGCGTCGCCCGATCGCTCGTTCGGCGACCAGGTCGAGGCCGCCGTACGAGACGACCGAGCCGGCGATCGGCACCTTGTTCAGCAGCTTGGCCATCAGACCGCCGACCGTCTCCACGTCGTCGTCGTCCAGCTCCAGACCGAACAGGTCACCGAGGTCGTCGATCGAGAGCCGGGAGGACACCCGGAAGCGCCCGTCGGCGAGTCGGCTCACATCGGTGTTCTCCTCGTCGTACTCGTCGGTGATCTCCCCGACGATCTCTTCGAGGATGTCCTCGATCGTCACCATGCCGGCAGTTCCACCGAACTCGTCGATGACGACGACGAGGTGGACGCGCTTGGCCTGCATCTCCTTCAGCAGCTGGTCGACCGGCTTGGAGTCCGGGCACCAGACCGGCTTGCGCATCATCGACTCGACCCGCTCGGTCGTCTGGGAGTCCGGGGAGTCGTACACCCTCTTGATCACGTCCTTGAGGTAGAGGACACCGATCACGTCGTCGAGTCCGTCCTTGATCACCGGGATGCGGCTGAAGCCGGACCGCAACGCCAACGAGACGGCCTGGCGCAAGGTCTTGTAGTGCTCGATGTAGACCATGTCTGTCCTCGGCACCATCACCTCACGCACGATGGTGTCCCCGAGGTCGAACACGGAGTGGATCATCTGCCGCTCGCCGGACTCGATCAGCTCGCTGCGCTCCGCCAGGTCCACCAGCTCACGCAGCTCGGCCTCGGTGGCGAAGGGTCCTTCCTCGAATCCCTTGCCCGGGGTCAAGGCGTTGCCGATCAAGATCAGCAACCGGGGCAGCGGACCGAGCACCGTGGTGAGCAGGACGAGTGGACCAGCCACGCCGCAGGCCACCCGATCATGGTGCTGCTGACCCAGGGTGCGCGGCGCGACGCCCCACATCACGTACGAGACCACGATCATCGGGCCGGCGGTGATCAGCACCCGTTTCCACGTCTCGTCGAAGATCCCGAACACCACGAGGGCCACCAGGATGATGACCAGGATCTCGCAGACCGTACGGATGAACAGCGCGGTGTTGAGGTAGCGCGGCGGGTCGTCGGCGATCCGGCGGACCCGCTGCGCGCCGGACCGCCCTTCCTCCACCAGCCACTCGGCCCGCGCTCGGGTCAACGAGGACAAGGCTGCTTCGGCGGCGGCCATCAGCCCGGCCAGCATCGCCAGCACGAGCGCGATGCTCAGCTGGATCCAGTCCTCCTGGTTCACCGGACTCGCGTCCCCCGTGCGCTGCGTCGGGCACGCTCGGTGGCCCAGTCCGCCAGCAGCTCGTCCTTGAGGCCGAACATCTCCGCACGTTCCTCCGCTGTGGCGTGGTCGTAGCCGAGCAGGTGCAGCAGGCCGTGCACGAGCAGATACTCCGCCTCGGCGTCGGCGGTGCGATCGTGCTCAGCCGCCTGTCGTGAGGTCACCGCCGGGCACAGCACGATGTCGCCGAGCAGACCCTCCGGCGGCTCCTCGTCGTCGGCCGGCGGCCGGAGCTCGTCCATCGGGAAGGACATGACGTCGGTCGGGCCGGGCTCGTTCATGTACTTCTGGTGGTACGCGGTCATCGTCTCCTCGTCGACGAGCACGACGGAGAGCTCGGCCTGCGGATGGATTCGCAGCTTCTCCAGCGCGAAGTCGGCCAGCTTCAACAGGCCCGACGTGTCGGCCTCCAAACCGGACTCGTTGTTGATCTCGACGGTCACCGCATCCCCATCAGTTCAGCGGGTCTTCGGTGGCACGGGGCCGTCGGTGGCCTCGAACCTGTCGTACGCGGCCACGATCCGGCCGACCAGCTTGTGCCGGACCACGTCGTGGTTGGTCAGGTGGCAGAACGCGATGTCGTCGACGTTGTCGAGAATGCCCTGCACCACCCGCAGCCCGCTGCGGGTGCCGCCGGGCAGGTCGACCTGGGTGATGTCGCCGGTGACCACGATCCTGGAGCCGAACCCCAGCCTGGTCAGGAACATCTTCATCTGCTCCATCGAGGTGTTCTGGGCCTCGTCCAGGATGATGAAGGCATCGTTGAGCGTGTTGTGGGTGACCAGGAAGTCGTCGGTCACGTACAGCGAGTCCTCGGCGGCCACCGAGATGCAGACGCAGTCGGCTCGCCCCGCCGGCTCGATGGCGTCGAGGAAGCGCATCGGTCGGCCGCCGCCCCTCTCGTCGTAGATCAATGCCTTGCGCTTCAGACGGAAGGGAGCCATCCCGGCGGGAAGCCGGATGTCGAGAACGTGCGCGTCATGCCGGTGCGGCACGGGTCGGCCTTTGGCCGATCCGGGCTTGCGGCCGTCAGCAAGTCGGATTCGGGAGTAGGCCACTCCGCCGAGCGATCGAACCAGGAAGATCACGTCGTCCCGCAGCTGATCCGAGCAGGTCGCGTACTGGATCCGACACGTGCGCGCGATCTGTCGGACAGGTCCGCCATCGGTGTCGAGGAGTCCTTGGAGCACGGCCAGACGGACGGCGGCGCTGTTGTGAAGGTAAACGTCGGGAATGAACTTGGTGTCCGACCGAGTGCCTGCCAAGTCGAGGTCGCGGAGGATCGCGGTCACCGGGTTGGCGATGCGCAGACCGCCACGGGTCGAGTTGGTTCGGCGCAGTACGTAGTCGACCTCGGACTTGCGGAGGAGCGTGATCTCCGGAAGCGCCGCATCGAGGGCCTCGGCCAGCTCGGGGTCGGCAGTCGTGAACGACGGCGTGGTCGCCGTCGTGAGACAGCCGTCCCCGAGAAGCAGACCCATTGCGTACGGGTCGAGCGGAACGTCTTGCTCCGGCAGCTGAACCGGTGCCACCACAGGCACTTCGAAGCGGTGTGCATGCGCCGCGCGGAGCTTGCCGACCATCTCGCTGGTCTGGAGAACCCGGCCGCCGGTTGAGCGGCGTCGATCAGAATGTGTGTACACCTTCCAGAGATGCTCGCCACACGCCAGCGTCGACGCCCCATCCTGGGTGGAGACCCGAAACACCTGCTTGACGCCCTGCGGGTGCACGCCGAGCACCGGAGTGGGAAGCCCGTTCGAGCCGACGACCAGATCGCCCACCTCCAGGGAGCCGATGGGCCGGAAACCCTCGGGGGTCAGCACCGGGGTGTCGACCGGCTGCGCGCGTCCCCGCATGTAAGCCAGCGGCGCGACCTCGATGGTGCCGGCGGTCAGCAGCCGCGGCACCGACTCCGGGTCGAGCATGTCGTGCAGCGCGTCGTACAGGGGCCGCAGGTACGGGTCGATCTTCTCGTTCAGCGTGCCGGGCAGGAAGCCGAGCCGCTCCCCGGCCTCGACCGCCGGCCGGGTCAGGATGATCCGGTTGACTTCCTTGTTCTGCAGCGCCTGCACGGCCTTGGCCACCGCCAGGTAGGTCTTTCCGGTGCCGGCCGGCCCGATCCCGAAGACCACGGTGTGCTTGTCGATCGCGTCGACGTACCGCTTCTGGTTGAGCGTCTTGGGCCGGATCGTCTTGCCGCGCGAGGACAGGATGTTGTGGGTCAGCACGTCGGCCGGGCGGGCCTCTTCAGCGGCGTTCATCATCGAGCAGATGCGCTCGACCCCGTCCGGGGTGAGGCCCTGGCCGGTGCGCAGAACGGTCACCATCTCGTTCACGACGTCGGCGGCAAGGCTGACGGCGGTGTGAGTCCCGGTCAACGTGAACTCGTTGCCGCGAACGTGGATGTCGGCGTCGAGCTCACGCTCGAGGATGCGCAGGAACTCGTCACGGGTGCCGAGGACGTTCACCATGTCGATCGAGGAGGGAACGCTGATCCGACGCACGACGGCCGCTTGCTCGTCACCGACAGGTCCGCTCCGCACGGGAGCCGGTGTCGCGGGTCTGTCTTGGCTGGTCAGAAGGTCCACCTCGGGCTGGGTTCGTCTTACCGGCCCATCCTAATGACCTGCGCCGACAGCCCCAAGGCGAATACGGCGGCGCCCCGCGTGCTATTCGCCCGGATCGGGATGGAAGCGGCCCTCGACGTCCGGCAGCGTCTCGAAGCAGGAGAAGGTTCCGTGTCGACCGATCTCCTCGGCAGCGTCGAGGAGGGCGCCCCAGGCGGCCCGAGCCAGGGTGCCGCCCACGCTGATTCGCCGTACGCCGAGCTGCGCTGCTTCGGCGACGGTGATGAAGGGGGCGTTGATCAGCAGGTTCACCGGTAGCGCCCCTGCGGCGGCGACGACGGCCTCGACATGCTCGATCTGGCTGATCCTCGGCGCGTACAGACAGTCGGCCCCCGCCTCGCCGTACGCCCGCAGGCGACGGGTGGTCTCGTCGATGTCGGGGCGTCCGTACACGAAGCCCTCCGTACGTCCGGTGAGCACCACGCCCGTTCCGCTGTCGTCGATGGCCTGCCGCGCCGCTCGGATGCGCTCGACCGCGAGGTCGAAGCCGACCAGCGGCTCTGCCGGGTCATCCGTCGAGTCCTCGACCGACAGCCCGGCGATGCCGGTGCCCACCGCTGCCGACACGTTGGCGTAGACGCCGTCCGGATCGGTCGCGTAGCCGTCGCGGAAGTCCGCGTTCACCGGCACCGTCACCGCCGAGGCGATGGCGCGCAGGTGGTCGAGCGTCTGTTGAAGGCTCACTCCGGCGTCGGGTCTGCCCAAGGTCCAGGCCAGACCTGCGCTGGTCGTCGCCAACGCCTCGAAACCGAGCTGTTCGAGCGCTCGCGCACTCCCGACGTCCCAGGGGTTCGGCATCACGAAGCAGCCCTCGGCGTGCAGTCGACGGAATGCCTTGACGCGATCTGCTGGCAGGTTCACGGCACCTCCAAGGACCTGGGCGACGATGCCCCCTCCATTTCGCCCCAGTGCGGTGCGGGTGTCAAGCGCTGCGAGGCGCGGTTCCGCTCAGTGCTCTAAGCGACGGCATCTGAGGGCTCTAAGCGGCGGCGCCTGAGGCGAATCGATCCGTGGCGGCCAGCAGTGCCGCGGTGGTCCCAGGCTCGGAGTAGGCGTGCCCGGCGTCGCCCACCAGCACGAGCTCGGCCTCCGGCCAGACCTGGTGCAGGTCCCACGCGGTGACGGCCGGTGTGGCCACGTCGTACCGGCCCTGGACGATGACACCAGGTATCTCGCGCAGCCGGCCCGCGTCGGCGATCAGCTGTCCTTCGGTGAACCAGCCGCCGTGGGTGAAGTAGTGGTTCTCGATCCGAGCGAACGCCAACGCGTACGCCGGTTCGGCGAACGAGGCGATCAGCTCGGCGTCGGGCTGCAGCGTGATGGTCGCCGCCTCCCAGGTCGACCAGGCCACCGCCGCAGGCCCGTGCACGGCCGGATCCGGGTCGAACAGCAGGTCGTGGTATGCGGCGATTGCGTCTCCGGAGAAGTCCCGACCACCGAGCGGAGCGAGGAATCGCTCGTAGTGGTCCGGGAACAGCTGCCCGGCGCCACCGTTGTAGTAGAAGTCCAGCTCCGTCCGTCGCAGCGTGAAGACGCCGCGCAGCACGAGCTCGGTGACCCGTTGCGGATGCTTCTCGGTGTACGCCAACGCCAAGGCACTTCCCCACGACCCGCCGAAGACCTGCCACCGCTCGATACCACGCGCGCTGCGCAGTCGCTCCAAGTCGGCGACCAGGTGCCAGGTGGTGTTGGCCGACAGGTCGCCGGTCTCGCTGGCGTGCGGACGACTGCGGCCGCAGCCGCGCTGGTCGAGCAGCACCACCCGATAGCGCTCCGGATCGAACAACCTGCGCACGTCGGGCGTGCAGCCGCCGCCGGGACCACCGTGCAGGAACACCACCGGCTTGCCCTCCGGCGTGCCGCACTCCTCCCAGTAGACCTGCTGGCCGTCACCGACGTCGAGCAGGCCACTGTCGTACGGCTCGATGGCCGCATAGAGCCGGCTCACCGGCGGTCCTCCGAAACCAGTCAGTCCGGGATGACGTGGACGGCGGCTTCCTCCGCGCTGGCGCCGGCACCGTCGATGCCCACGTCCTCACCGACCAGCTCGGAGTCGGTGTCCTCACCGATCCCGCCGTTGGGGTCGACCAGACGGCCGGCGCGTTGGTCGCCGACCTCGCCGTCGTCGACGTACTCGGTGGTCTCCGGCCGCTCCCAGACCTCGGGCTCCTCCTCGGCCAG
>DASQLI010000144.1:0-2353 GCA_035630075.1 Microlunatus sp. | reverse complement strand
AGGACGCTGGTAGTGCCGGATCTGCCATCCGCCCGGCAGGAAGGTGGCCCACCGTGGCGGCGGAGTCGGCGCGGCAGTGGCCATGCCGGGAGGTTAGTGCACGGCTTCGGCCGTCAGGCGTTCGTACACCAACCACAGCGCTCCGTCCTCCAGCACCTCGGACTCGACCAGGCGCAGCGGGTAGGCGTCGTCCAGGGGCGTGGGCAGCCGGATGAGGCTCTGGGCCGCCGGGTCGCTGCCGATACGCGGTGCGATGATCACCGCGACCCGGTCCACCAGTCCGGCGGCGAGCAGGGCACCGTTGAGGGCGCCGCCCGCGTCCGTCCGGATCGATCGGACGGCGTACCTCCGGCCCAGGTCCAGCAGCGCACGCCGCAGGTCGACCCGTTCCTCGCCGGCCGTCAGGTGCTCGATGCCACGTCGATCGAGATGGTCCAGGTACTCGGTCGGGGTCCGTTCGCTGACCAGCACGACGATCCGGCCGTACCAGGGTTGGGATCGGGCGTACGTCCAGTTGCGGAGCCGGCCGCCGCTGTCGGGGACCACCAGGACGGGCCGTGGCTCGTAGACCAGGTCCTCGAAGCCGGGAGGTAGGCCGACGAGCTCGCGGGCGGGCAGCTCGCGACGCTGCTCGTCGTCGGACTCGTTCGGTCCGAAGGCCGTCGCCGTGGTGCTGCCCATCAGGATCGCGTCACTGTGCCAGCGGAATCCCCGCGCGTAGTAGCGCACCCCGTCGCCGTCGAACCCGGTGATCTTGCCGTCCAGGCTGATCTCGTTGTAGATCGTCAGGTGCGGTCGCTCACTCATGCCCGCATGGTCGCATCGCCCGCCGACACTGCGCGGACGCGGCGGAGTGGAACCGCCGACGAGCACTCGAACCACCCGCAGGCGCAGCTGCGCGGCCCTCGGCGTGCTCCTTCGTCGAAGCCCGGTGACTTCCTCGAGAGCCGGGTTTACAGTGTTGTGCCCATGAGCGATGCGACGACCAGGTCGGCCGGACCCATGCAGGTGCCGGTGAGCACCGGCCGGGCGGTCCTCAACACGATCAAGGGTTCCGCGGGCAATCTCGTCGAGTGGTACGACGTCTACATCTACACCGTGTTCGCCGTCTACTTCGAGGCACAGTTCTTCGACTCGGCGGACAAGAACTCCACGATCTACATCTACGGGATCTTCGCGGTCACCTTCCTGATGCGCCCGGTCGGCTCCTGGTTCTTCGGCCGGTACGCCGACCGCCGCGGCCGTCGTGCGGCCCTGACCTTCAGCGTCACGTTGATGTCGGCCTGCTCCTTCGTGGTGGCGGTGATGCCCACCCGCGAGTCGATCGGTCTGTGGGCAGCGGTGATCTTGATCGTGGCTCGACTCGTCCAGGGCTTCGCCACCGGGGGTGAGTACGGCACCTCGGCGACGTACATGTCGGAGGCGGCCACGGCCAACCGGCGCGGGTTCTTCTCCTCCTTCCAGTACGTGACCCTGGTCGGCGGCCACGTCCTCGCGCAGATCACGTTGCTGATCGTGATCAGCGTGCTGGACGCCGAGGCGGTCCTGGACTGGGGCTGGCGGATCGGCTTCTTCATCGGCGGCGTCGCGGCGCTGGTGGTGCTGTGGATTCGGCGGACGATGGACGAGTCGCTGACCGAGGAGCACCTCGCCGCCATCCGGTCGGGTGAGGACACGGACGCCGGCTCGCTCAAGGTCCTGGTCCGCCGCTACTGGCGCCAGCTGCTGCTGGTCTTCCTGATCACCGCCGGCGGCACCGTGGCGTTCTACACCTACAGCGTGAACGCCCCGGCGATCGTCAAGACGGCCTTCGGCGAGGACGGTGCCAAGGCGGCCACCTGGGTCAACCTGTTCGGACTGATCTTCCTGATGCTGCTGCAACCGCTCGGTGGCCTGCTCAGCGATCGGATCGGACGCAAGCCGATGCTGGTCTTCTTCGGGGTCGGTGGGGTGCTCTACACCTGGGTGCTGATCACCTACCTGCCACAGACCACCTCTCCGGTCTCGGCCTTCCTGTTGACCGCCGCCGGCTACGTGATCCTCACCGGCTACACCTCGGTGAACGCCATCGTCAAGGCCGAGTACTTCCCGGCCGAGGTGCGAGCCCTCGGCGTCGGTCTCGGCTACGCGCTGGCCAGCTCGATGTTCGGCGGCACGGCGCCGCTGGTCTACCAGGCGTCCAGGACGGCTGACAACGTCACCGCCTTCATCATGTACGTGACGGTCATCATCGCGGTCAGCCTGGTCGTCTACATCTTCTTCCTGCGGAACCGGGCGGTGACCGCCCTGGACCGGGAGCAGGGCAACGCCTACGAGGTGGTGAGCACCGGTCGTCGAGGCTGACGACGGCACC
>DASQLI010000143.1:0-6175 GCA_035630075.1 Microlunatus sp. | reverse complement strand
CAGCGACGTCAACGCATCGGCTTCAACGAGGAGGTAGCGATGGGACTCACACGACGTGGATTCCTGGGAGCGACGGTGTCCGCGGCCGCACTGCTGGGGCTGTCCGCGTGCGGCGGTGGCGACAGTGTCGACGCCGGTGCGGGCGGCGGAGGCGACGAGAAGATCGTGCTCGGGTTCGCCCAGGTCGGCGCGGAGAGCGGTTGGCGGACCGCCAACACCAAGTCTGTCCAGGATGCGGCTGAAGAGGCCGGGATCGATCTGAAGTTCTCCGACGCTCAGCAGAAGCAGGAGAACCAGATCAAGGCGATCCGCTCCTACATCCAGCAGAAGGTCGACGTGATCGCCTTCTCCCCGGTGGTCGAATCCGGTTGGGACACGGTGCTCAAGGAGGCCAAGACCGCCAACATCCCTGTGGTGCTGACCGACCGAGCCGTCGATTCGACCGACGACTCGCTGTACGTCACCTTCCTGGGCAGCGACTTCGTCGCCGAGGGCAAGAAGGCGGGTGACTGGGTGGTGAAGGAGTTCACCGACGCCTCCGACGTGAAGATCGCTCAGCTGGAAGGCACCACCGGCTCGGCGCCCGCCATCGACCGTGCGGAAGGTTTCGCCGACGTCATCAAGGCGGATCCCAAGTTCAAGATCGTGGCTTCGCAGACCGGCGACTTCACTCGTGCCGGCGGCAAGCAGGTCACCGAGGCGCTGCTCAAGTCCAACCCCGACATCACCTTGATCTACGCCCACAACGACGACATGGGACTGGGCGCCATCGAGGCCATCGAGGCGGCGGGCAAAGTGCCCGGCAAGGACATCAAGCTCGTCACGGTGGATGCGGTGAAGGACGGTATGACCGCCCTGTCCGAGGGCAAGATCAACTTCATCGTGGAGTGCTCGCCGCTGCTCGGCCCCCAGCTGATGGACGTGGTCAAGAAGGTCAAGGCGGGAGACTCGGTGCAGAAGCGCATCCTCACCGAGGAGACCACCTTCACCCCCGAACAGGCGAAGGAAGCCCTGCCCACGCGCCAGTACTGATCCGTCGATCCGACAGCCCGTACGATCACGATCCGGCACTCCGGCGGTTTCCGCCGGGGTGCCGACCGGTACCTGGAGAGGACGAACCGATGAGCGCTGTTGCTCCCGTTGTCGAGATGACGGGCATCTCGATCGCGTTCCCACCCGTGCAAGCCCTCGAGGGCGTCGACTTCCGGCTCTACCCGGGCGAGGTGTGCTCGCTGATGGGGGAGAACGGAGCCGGCAAGTCGACTCTGATCAAGGCGCTGACCGGGGTGTACCCGATCGATGCCGGGCAGATCCTGGTGGCGGGTCGACAGGTCTCGTTCAACGGTCCCGGGCAGGCGCAGGAGGCGGGCATCAGCACCGTCTACCAGGAGGTCAACCTGCTCCCCAATCTGACCGTGGCGGAGAACATCATGCTCGGTCGGGAGCCCCGGGGCTGGGCCGGGATAGACGGTCGCGCCATGCGTCGACACTCCCGCGAGCTGCTCCGGGGTCTGAATCTCGACGTCGACCCGGGGTCGCTGCTGGGCTCGCACTCACTGGCCGTGCAGCAGCTCGTGTCGATCGCCCGCGCGATCGACATCCAGGCCAAGGTCCTGGTCCTGGACGAGCCGACCTCGAGTCTCGACTCGGACGAGGTCGAGGAGCTGTTCCGGGTGATCCGATCCCTCAAGGAGTCCGGTGTCGCGATCTTGTTCGTGTCGCACTTCCTGGACCAGGTGTACGAGATCAGTGATCGCCTCACGGTGCTGCGGAACGGTCGGCTGGTCGGCGACTACCGCACCGACGAGCTGCTCCGGATCGAGCTCGTGCACAAGATGATCGGCAAGGAGATGGCGGTGCTCGATCAGATCGAGCGGCGCACCCAGACCGCCGATGCGGATCAGGAGCTCAAGCCGCACGTTCAGGCGGTGGGTCTGGGCCGCAAGGGCTCGATCGAGCCGATCGACCTGACGATCTACGAGGGTGAGGTGGTCGGACTGGCCGGCCTGCTGGGGTCGGGCCGCACCGAGCTCGGGCGGATCCTCTCGGGGGTGGATCGCTCCGACACCGGCACGCTGGCCGTGCACGGACGGACACGTCGCTTCCGCTCCCCGCGGGCGGCCCTGAAGCAGCGGGTCGCCTACTCCTCGGAGAACCGCCGAGCCGAGGGCATCGTCGGCGACCTGACCATCCGCGACAACATCGTGCTGGCGCTGCAGTCGGACCGTGGTTGGCTCCGAAGGATCCCCCGGCGACGCCAGGACGAGCTGACCGCCAGCTACATCGACGCTCTCAACATCCGACCCGACAACCCCGACGCCCTGGTCCGCAACCTGTCCGGCGGCAACCAGCAGAAGGTGTTGCTGGCGCGCTGGCTGGCCACCGCACCGCGACTGCTGATCCTGGACGAGCCGACCCGCGGCATCGACATCGGCGCCAAGGCCGAGATCCAGAAGCTGGTCGCCGACCTGGCCGACAACGGCATGTCGGTGCTGTTCATCTCCGCCGAGCTGGAGGAGGTCCTGCGGCTGAGTCACCGGGTGGTGGTGCTCCGCGACCGCCGCAAGGTGGCCGATCTCGACAACGACGACCTCAGCGTGTCCGATCTCCTGTCGGTCATCGCCGACGGCACCGCACCGGAGGAGGTGACGGCATGATCAAGATCATCACGCACCGGCTGTTCTGGCCCGTGGTCCTGCTGCTCGTGCTCTTCGTGGTCAACCTGGTCGCCTTCCCGGGCTTCTTCCGGATCGAGGTCAAGGACGGGCACCTCTTCGGCAGCCTGATCGACATCCTCCGCAACGGTGCTCCGACGCTGATCGTGGCGATAGGGATGACGCTGGTGATCGCCACCCGAGGCATCGACCTGTCGGTCGGCGCGGTGGGAGCCATCGCCGGGGCGCTGGCCTGCTCGATCATCCTCGACTCACCTGCTCCGGGATCGGTGACGACCGTCGTCACCGCGGTGGTGGTCTCGCTGCTGGTCGCGGTCGTCCTCGGTCTGTGGAACGGTGCACTGGTGTCCGTCATCGGCATCCAGCCGATCGTAGCCACGTTGATCTTGATGACGGCGGGCCGGGGGGTGGCGATGTTGATCACCGAGGGTCAGATCCTGACCGTCAGCTCGCCACCGTTCAAGGTGCTCGGATCCGGGTTCCTGCTCGGTGTCCCGGTGGCGGTCGTGGTGGCTGCGGTGATCTTCCTGGCCGCGGCGCTGCTGACTCGGCAGACGGCGCTCGGCATGCTCATCGAGTCCATCGGAGTCAACCCCGAGGCCAGTCGGCAGGCCGGCGTCCGCGCGCGCGAGCTGCTGTTCGCCGTGTACGTCTTCTGCGCCCTGTGTGCGGGCATCGCCGGACTCATCCTGACCGCGAACCAGACGGCGGCGGACGCCAACAACACAGGGCTCTTCATAGAGCTCGACGCGATCCTGGCGGTCGTCATCGGCGGTACCTCGCTCACCGGCGGGCGCTACTCACTGCTCGGAACCCTCGTCGGTGCTCTGGTGATCCAGACCCTGGTGACGACGGTCTACACGGTGGGTATCCCACCGATCACGACGATGGTGTTCAAGGCCGCGGTCGTGGTGGCGGTTTGTCTGCTGCAGTCTCCGGCGACCGGGGCGGCGATCCGGCGATGGCGATTGCGGCACCTCGCTCGCGCCGACCGGCAGGCGGTGGCGTGATGGCTGTCACCCTTGCGGCCCGGGCCGGCTCGCGCTCCCGCGACGTGCTCGACGTCGTGCGCCGGCCGTTGATCAGTCCCAAGTACGGCCCGGTGCTGATCACCGCCCTGCTGCTGGTGAGCATGTTCGTGATCGGCGGGATCCGCTACACCGGGTTCGCCTCGCCCCAGGTGGTGATCAACCTGCTGGTCGACAACGCCTACCTGATCGTCCTCGCGGTGGGCATGACCTTCGTCATCCTCACCGGCGGCATCGACCTCTCGGTCGGCGCGGTCGTCGCGTTGTCGACCATGATCGCGGCGGCGATGCTGGCCGGCGGGTGGCCTCCGGTGGTGGTCATCCCGTTGATCTTGGTCATCACGTCGTTCCTCGGGCTGCTGGTCGGGTTGATGATCCAGGTGTTCGGAGTTCAACCCTTCATCGCCACGTTGGCCGCGATGTTCCTGGCCCGCGGCCTGTGCTACCTGATCAGCAACCGCTCGATCTCCATCGAGGATCCGTTCTTCGTGGCCATGGCGCAGACGCCGGTGCCTCTGGTCGGGACCCTCACCATCTCGCCCAGCGCGATCCTGGCGATGGTCGTGGTGCTGATCGCGTTCTTCGTTCTGCACCGCACCCGCTTCGGCCGGACCGTGTACGCGCTCGGCGGCAGCGAGTCCTCGGCGCTCCTGATGGGTCTGCCGGTTGCCCGGACCAAGGTGCTGGTCTACGTAGTCAGCGGGTTCTGCTCGGGACTGGCCGGGCTGCTGTTCAGCTTCTACACCCTGTCCGGCTACAGCCTGACGGCGATCGGCACCGAACTGGACGCCATCGCCGCCGTGGTCATCGGCGGGACCCTGCTGACCGGTGGCTTCGGGTTCGTATGGGGGTCGGTGCTCGGCGTCCTGGTGCTGGGCACGATCCAGACCATCATCACCTTCGAAGGTACGCTCAGCAGCTGGTGGACCAAGATCTTCATCGGCGGTCTGCTGCTGGTCTTCATCATCCTGCAGCGGCTGCTGACCGCGAGACGACAGTAGCCGGACGGGTGGCGTGAGCAGACGGGGCACCGAGTGAGTCAAGGCGACAAGGCGAGAGCGGCGAACATCTTCGACGTCGCGCGTCTCGCCGGCGTCTCGCACCAGACGGTGTCCCGGGTCATCAACGGTCACCCGTCGGTGCGTCCCAACACCCGCCAGCGGGTGGAGGAAGCCATCAAGCAGCTCCGCTACCGACCCAGCACGGCGGCCCGGGCGCTAGTCACCCGGCGTTCGAGGAACCTGGGGTTGATCATGCCCGGATCGCCTGACTTCGGGCCCTCCAGCACGGTGCTCGCGTTCACCCGAGCGGCTCGGGCGGCCCGCTACACGGTGAGCATCACGAGCGTGTTCGAGCCGGACGAGGAATCCGTTCGCGCCGCCACCGAGAGCCTGCTCGGCCAGCACGTCGAGGCGATCATCGTCGTGGCCGACGACCGCCGGGTGCTCGAGCAGGCCGGTCGCATCGAGCTGGAAGTGCCGTTGGTGGCAGTTGATTCCACTCGCCGGGTCGGGTCGTCGGCGGTCTCCATCGACCAGTACGGAGGTGCCCGGGCGGCGACCGAGTACCTGGTCTCGCTCGGCCACACCTCGATCGTGCATCTCGCCGGACCCGCCAGCTCGACCGACGGTGGCGAACGCGAGCGCGGCTGGCGTGACGTGCTCGCCGAACACGGACTGGTGTCGTCACCGCCGCTGTTCGGCGACTGGACACCGGACAGCGGCTACCGACTCGTGACGGGCGCCGTCGGCCGCGGGTTCACGGCGATCTTCTCCGCCAACGACCAGATGGCTCTGGGCGCGCTCCACGCGCTGGCGGACGCCGGCATCGAGGTGCCGTCCGACGTCAGCATCGTCGGTTTCGACGACATCCCCGAGGCGCCGCACTTCAGTCCTCCGCTCACCACGGTGCATCAGGACTTCGACCAGCTGGGCGGCGACCTGATGACCGCCGTGCTCGCCGTGCTCGACGAGCGGCGACTCGACCTCCCCGCCCGCGCGCCGACTCTGGTCGAACGGCAGTCGGTGACACGCGCCGCCGCGGGTCGTCAGCGTCCCGACCGGGGTGCTGTGGCCGAGACCGTCCACTCCGGCCCCTCTCGTCGCTGACCGCGTCGACGCGGGACCTTCGCCCGACACAGGCCAAGTACTGCCCGATCGACCAGGGGTTGCCGGGCGACCGCCAACGGCAACGCGAGTCGTTCTCTCCCCGTCAGCCGCGCCCGCCTCGTGGAGCGGCGGCCCACGGAGGTCAGGGAGTGCTCGCGCCGAGGATGACGAGCAGCGGGACCAGTCGCTCGGGCGGCACCTCGTGCCGGCCCCTGGTGGTGGCGCGCAGCCAGCCGGCGCCGACCAGCTGACGCAGGTGGTGGTAGATCTGCCCCGTGGAGCCCAGACCGGGGGTGTCCGCCAGGTCGGCCGCGGTGTTCGCCTCACCGCGCGCGATCAGCTGCAGGATCCGCAGCCGAGCCGG
>DASQLI010000142.1:0-2829 GCA_035630075.1 Microlunatus sp. | reverse complement strand
GTCGCACCCCCGGAGCGGTCGCGCAGCTCGATGCGGGTGGAGTCGGTCTGCGTGACGGCGCCGGCGACGACGATCTCGACGAGGCCGTCGTCGAACGCGGCCTGGATCTGGTTCGGCCGCGTGCCCTCGGGCAGGGTGATGCTGCGCCGGAACTCGCCGTAGAACCGTTCCCGCACGTAGAACACGGGCTCCCCGTCCCCCCTGCCGAACTCCGGGTCGCGGTTCCCGGAGACGGTGAGCACGCCGTTGGCGAAGCGCAGCTCGACGTCGGCGGGGTCCACGCCGGCGAGCTCGACCCGGATCACCAGGTCGTCGCCCTGGGCGAAGATGTCGGTCGTCGGCACCCAGGCACTCGCGTGGGTCCGCTTCCGTTCCTCGTGGGCGTGCTCTCGGCCGTGGGTGCCGACATCGCGCAACCGGCTCAGCTCGGTGAAGAAGTCGGTCACTCCTTCGAAGGGATTGCGGGGAGCGTGGCTCTCGGGCATCCATCCTCCTTCGGACGGCTCGTCGGTCGTGCGGCGCTTCAGTTGCCGCCGGACCGGTAGGGCTGCAGCAGACCTGCGTCCCGCAGGTAGCGGCGGGCCACCTCGACGTCGGGCTGCCCGCTCGTCACCGCCGCGTTCAGGTCGACGATCGACTTCTGCGTCAGGCTCCGGTTGACGGCGTCGACCACGGCCAGGAACTTCTGCTCGCCGACGACCTGGAGCTTGCCGGAGTCGACGGTCATCACCACGTTCTGCGAGCCGAACAGGAGCTCCGGGTCGGCCAGCACCTCGTACTCGTCGCCGACCAGCTGCGGGTCCGTGGTGAAGGCGTCGACCGCGTCGGCCGTGCCGCTGTCGAGTGCCGCGTACTGCTGACCGACCGGCACCGGGACGAAGGCGGCGTTGCTCAGCCCGTACACCTCGACCAGCCCCTGCAGCCCGAGGTACAGATCCTGGAACTCCGGGCGGGCCCCGAGCCGGAAGGTGGTCAGCTTCTTGAGGTCGGCGACGGAGCTCAGCTGGTTGACCTGCGCGTAGGTCCGGGTGGTGGCGATCGCGTCCTTGTTCTCGAACGGCGTCATGGCGCTCATCGACATGTTGCGCGTGCGGTAGAAGTCGCGGGCCCGGGCGTAGGTCGCCTCGGGATCCAGCCCCGACACCGGCTGGCCGGCCACGACCGAGAGCACCGTGCCGGTGTAGGCCACGTGCCCGTCGATCTTGCGTTCCTGCAGGAGCTTGTCCAGTTCGGCCGCCGGGCCCACGCCCTTCTGCAGGTCGACGGTGTAGCCGTTCACGGCAAGCGCCTGGCGCCACAGCTCGCCCATGATCTTCGCTTCCGGGAAGTCCTGGGTGCCCAGCCGGATCCGGAGCGCCGCGCCCTGGGGCTGTTGGGAGGCGCCCTCCTCGATCGGGGTGTCCCCGCAGGCCGTGACCACGACCAGCAGCAGGGCGAGGATCGCCGCCCCGACGGCATTGCGCAGCCGCTTCACCGGGACTTCCCGCGGTCCGGCGGCGTGCCGACGGACCCGGCCACCCGCATGTCGTCCACGACGCCGACGTCGTCGTCGTTATCGACGTCGGAGAAGACCGCCGGCACCTCCTCCGCCGCCGTCTCCTCGCGGAGCGCCATGATCCAGCACCAGGCGACACCGACAACGACGAACGTGAACGGCACCGAGCCGAGTACCGCGGCCTGCTGCAGTGCACTCAGCCCGCCGACGAGCAGCATCGCGCAGGCGATGCCACCCATCAGCACGCCGAGCACCAGAACCACGATCCTTGGCGGGTGCAGGGATCCGCGCGTCGCCATGGTCGCCATCACGATCGACGCCGCATCCGCACCGCTGATGAAGAACAGCGCGATCAGGAAGACGCAGGCCGCCGACGTGAACGTCGCCAGCGGGAGGGCGTCGAGCGCGGTGAACAACGACAGCTCCGGTGTCGCGACGGCGGCGAGCAGATCCGCCTGACCGGTGCGCTGCAGTTCGATACCGGTTCCCCCGACGATTGCGAACCACAGGAAACCGAATCCGGTGGGCGCCGCGACCACCCCGATCACGAACTCGCGGATCGTCCGGCCGCGCGAGATCCGGGCCACGAACATGCCGACGAACGGCGCCCAGGAGATCCACCAGGCCCAGTAGAAGATGGTCCAGGACGCCATCCACTCCTCGTCGCCGACGCCGGTCTGCAACGACATCGGCAGCACCTGGATGATGTAGTTGCCGATCGTCTCGATCCCCTGGGAGATGGCCAGGACCGTCGCGCCGCCGAAGAACAGGAAGAAGAGGAACAGCGCGATGGTGGCGAAGGCCCCAAGGTTGGCGAGGTACTGAATCCCCTTTTCGACCCCGGTCGTGGCGGAGATCAGGAACATGGCCGTGACCAGGACGATGATCACGACGGTGATCTGGTTGGTCTTGGGCGTGCCGAAGAGATACTGGAGCCCGCTGTTGAGCTGCAGCCCGTTGAGTCCCAGGGAGGTCGCTGTACCGAAGAGCGTGGCGATGATCGCCAGGGCGTCGACGACCCGGCCGAGCGGTTTCTGGTGGGCGTTCTCGCCCAGTAGCGGCGTGAACGTGGCGCTGACCAGCGTCGGCGTGCCCCTGCGGAACGAGAAGTACGCCATGGCGCCGCCCATGACGGCGTACAGCGCCCAGCCGTTGAAGCCCCAGTGGAAGTAGGTGTACTGCAGCGCGATCTTGGCCGCTTCCTCGGTCTGCGGCTCGGCCAGGCCGTGCGGTGGCGCCGACCAGTGCGAGACGGGTTCGGCCGTGCCGTAGAAGAGCAGGCCGGCCCCCAGGCCGGCGGCGAACATCATCGAGACCCAGGAGAACGTCCGGAA
>DASQLI010000141.1:0-16485 GCA_035630075.1 Microlunatus sp. | reverse complement strand
GCCGAGGCCGCATCACCCGCGAGCTCTACACCGAGCTGCGCGATGAGATCGCCAAGAGAGAGAGCAAGCAATGAGGGGATCGGTCGTCAAGCGCGTCAACGCCAAGGGGCGTGCGGCATACTACGTGGTCGTCGACGAAGTCGACTCGGGCACCGGGAAGCGTCGCAGACGTTGGCACACCGACCCTGCCAGCGGGCAGGCGTTTACGACCCGGAAGGCTGCGGACCAGTACAACAACGGCGTCGTCGCGTCGGTGCACTCCGGCCAGTACGTCAGCCCGAACAAGATCGCCGTGGCCGAGTACCTCGCGGCGTGGCTGCAGGCGATCAAACCCACGATCAAGCTCTCGACCTGGGCCTCGTACGAGAAGAACGTCCGGCTGCACGTAATCCCGCACCTGGGACGGGTGGAGCTTGCGCACCTGACCGCACTGCACCTGGACAGGCTGTATGCGCACCTGCTTACCAAAGGCCGCCAGGACGGAACCGGTGGACTCTCAGCCCGCACTGTGAAGTACGTGCACACGATCGTCGGTCGGGCGTTGAAGGACGCGGCCAGAAAGGGTCTTGTGGTCCGCTCGGTGGCCCGGGACGCCGACCCGCCCAAATCGTCGACGACCAGGGCCGACGTGATGCGCACCTGGACCGGCGAAGAGACCGGCCGATTCCTGCACTTGGTGGCCGAGCACCGGTTCGGGTCGCTGTTCGTGTTCCTCGCCTCGACCGGCTGCCGCCGAGGCGAGGCGCTGGGGCTACGGTGGCGAGACGTCAACCTCGACGGGGACCAGCCGCGGGCGAGCATCCGGCAGACCGTGACAAAGGTGGCCGGGCAGACCCTCATCGGGACGACCAAGACGAATCAAGGCAGGCGTGTGCTGGTGCTCGACCAGCAGCTCGTCGACGACCTCAAGGTGCACCGCCGCAGACAGGCCGAGCAGCGCCTGCTGCTGGGTGCGGGTTGGCGGGACAACGACCTCGTGTTTCCCAACCACATCGGCGACCCGCAGGCGCCGGAGACGGTGTCCAGGGTGTTCCGCGAGCTCGTCGACAAGGCCGGCCTACCGCCGATCCGGCTGCACGACCTCCGGCACGGCTGGGCGACCCTCGCGCTCGAGGCCGGCATCCATCCGAAGGTGGTGCAAGAGCGCCTCGGGCACGCCAATATCGCGATCACCCTGGGCACCTACAGCCACGTCGCACCGACCATGCACGAGAGCGCCGCGGCCACCGTCGCGGGGATGATCCGCGGTAATTGAAGTTTCTACGGTAGATGGTCGGTAGATGAAACGGGGTCGAGACGGATTGAACCCCTAGTCAGAGCCATATTTTGTGTGTCCGAGGGGGGACTTGAACCCCCATGCCCTTTACGGGCACTAGCACCTCAAGCTAGCGCGTCTACCTATTCCGCCACCCGGACTCCGCCGTCCTGCCGGACAGCGACGAGAACTATAGCAAGCCCGGGACTTGCCACCGAACCATTCCGATCAGCTCGCCGACTACCCTCAGGACGCGGCTGAGCACTCGGGTCTACTGGTCTCGCCAGTCGTGCCAGTGGCGGGAGATGGCCCGCGGCAAGGGGTCGATCACCGTGCCCTGGGTCCGCAGGTCGGCGCGGGCCAGCCGTCGGGTACGACGCAGGCTCAACAGGCCGAAGGCCCAGACCACGTACTGGAAGCAGAACGCGATCTTGAAGTCGGTCACGTCGTAGTTCCCGGAGGGGGCCAACAGGTCCAGGATGACGCCGATGACGAAGATCGTCACCAGCGAGGCGGTGAAACCACCCATGTTGACGATGCCGGTCGCTGCGCCCAGTCGGGTCGCCGGGTTGAACGTCCGGGCGAAGTCGAAGCCGACCGCCGACGCCGGACCGTACGCCGCGAGGCTCAGCACCAGCACCACGATCACCGGCAGCGGAGGGGCTCCGGGCCAGAGCAGCACCAGGGTCCAGATCGCGATGGTCCAGAGCAGGACGCCGAAGATCAGGTTCGATCGACGCATCGGGTAGCGGGCGGTGAGCGCTCCGAGCACCGGTCCGATCACCGTCGCCGCCAGCACCATCATCGTCAGCAGCCAGCCGGCCATGGTGGGGGAGTAGCCCAGCCCGAGAGTCATGAACGGGAATCCCCACATCAGCGCGAACACCATCCCGGAGAACTGGGTGGCGAAGTGGCTCCACAGGCCGAGCCGGGTGCCGGCCTGGGCGAACGACGCCCGAAGATCACGCAGCGCCTGCCGTCCGCTCGCGTGCATCGGTCGCTCCACCGTGCCGGGTGGTTGATCGCGGACGGCCAGGAGGACCAGGATCGACAACAGCACACCCAGCGCGGCGGCGCCGAGATAGGACCACTGCCAACCGACACCCTTCAGCAGAACCACCAGCGGGATCGTGCTGGCGATCTGGCCCACCTGACCGAGCAGGCCGGTCAGCTGAGTGACCAACGGCACCTGTCGAGTCGGGAACCAGGCCGGGATCAGCCGGAGCACCGAGATGAAGGTCATCGCGTCGCCGGCGCCGACCAGGATGCGCGCTCCGATCACGCCCAGCGGGGTGTCCACCAGCGCCAGCGCAACCTGGCCCGCGGCCATCACCGCCGCCCCACCGGCGATCATGATCCGCGACCCGAACCGGTCCACCAGCACGCCCACCGGGATCTGCATGGCGGCGTACGTGATCAGCTGCACCACGGCGAACATCGAGAGCACAGCGGCGCTGACCTCGAACCGGGCGGTCGCGTCCTCGGCGGCCACAGCCAGCGACGTCCGCTGGAACACCGCGCCCGCGTACGCAGCGACACCGACGCCCCAGACCGCCCAGGACCGTCTCGTCGCCGTCACCACCGAGCCATTGTCGGCGACCAGGAACGGGTCGGCGATGATGGCTCGGTGAGTGAAGCCGGCCCGACCACCACCCCTGCATCTGGTAGCCCCGCGCCCGACAGCCCGGCGCCTGATGGCTCTGCACCCGACAGCTCCGCCGAGGTCGTCGACCTCTGCCGCGAGCTGATCCGGATCGACACCTCCAACTACGGACCCGATCCGGGCCCAGGGGAACGGGTGGCCGCCGAGTACGTCGCGGGGCTGCTCGACGAGGTCGGCATCGCCGCCGAGCTGGTCGAGCCCGAGCCCGGCCGCACCTCTCTGGTGGCGCATTGGGCGCCGGAGGGCGTCGACCCCGACCTCAGCCCGCTGCTCATCCACGGCCATCTCGATGTCGTACCGGCGAATGCCGACGACTGGTCGGTGCCGCCGTTCGCCGCGGAAGTGGTCGACGACTGCATCTGGGGTCGCGGCGCGGTCGACATGAAGGACTTCGACGCGATGCTGCTCAGCGTCGTCCGCTCCCGAGCCCGTGCGGGCCGAGCCCCGCGTCGGCCGATCAGGATCGTGTTCACCGCCGACGAGGAGGCCGGTGGCGCCAAGGGCGCTCTCTGGATGGTGCAGAACCGGCCGGACCTGATCGAGGGCTGCTCCGAGGCGATCGGCGAGGTGGGCGGGTTCTCGCTGAGTGTGAACGACGACCTGCGCCTCTACCTGGTGCAGACGGCCGAGAAAGGGATGGCCTGGCTGAACCTGATCGCCGACGGTCAGGCCGGTCACGGGTCGTTCCGGAATCACGACAACGCAGTCACCGAGCTCGCGGCGGCGGTGGCGCGGATCGGCTCGTACGAGTGGCCGCACAAGATCACCGACGCGCAGCGGGCGTTCCTGGACGCGGTCTCGGAGGCGTTCGGCATCGAGCTGGATCCCGACCGGGCCGAGGAGACGTTGGCCCGGCTGGGCAGCATCGCCCGGATGGTCGGGGCCACGATGTCCAACACCGCGAACCCGACGATGCTGAAGGCGGGCTACAAGCACAACGTCATCCCCGGCCGGGCGACAGCGGCGATCGACGGCCGGTTCGTGCCCGGCGGTCGGGACGAGTTCTACGCCACCATCGCCGACCTGCTGGGCGACAAGGTCCGCTACGAGGTGGTGGGCGACCACCCGAGTGTGGAGACCGAGTTCGCCGGCGCCCTGGTCGAGGCGATGCAGTCCTGCCTGGTCGCCGAGGATCCGGGCGCCCGCGCGGTGCCGTACCTGCTGAGTGCCGGCACCGACGCCAAGGCCTGGAATCGACTCGGCGTTCGCTGCTTCGGCTTCGTGCCGCTGAAGCTGCCGCCCGACCTGGACTTCGTCAGCCTCTTCCACGGGGTGGACGAACGCGTGCCGATCTCATCACTGGAGTTCGGCTGCCGGGTGCTGGACCGGTTTCTCGACCAGGCCTGACGCGGCGCACGATCATCCTCGGATCGGCCACTAGGCTTGTCGGCGATGAGCAGTCGCACTGTCGAGTACGAGGAGACGAAGGTCCGACTGGACCGAACGGTTCCCAGGAGCGCTGTCCGCAAGCTGCTGACCGATCACGCGGAGTACGGCGGCTGGGAGCTGACTCGGCTGCGTCGCTACCGCGACGGCACCCGAGACGTCTGGATCCGGCGCAAGATCATCCGGGTACCGCTCACCGTCTGAGCCACGCCGACAACTTCTCGCTCGGGATCCTTCTTCGTGCATCGGTTGCAGCTAGCGCGAGAAGCACGATCCCGAGCGAGTCAGGCACAGCGGCACAGGGCAAGCAGGCCCGCAGCCGTCAGGCCGGGTCGCGGAGCAGGTTCGTCCCACCGGAGACGTCGTCCAGGGCGGAGACAATCTCGGCCGGCAAGGTCAGCTCCTCGGTCGCCAGAGCCGGCGCCAGCTGACCCGCGGTCCGAGCCCCCAGCAGCGGAGCGGTCACGCCGGGCGCATCCCTGACCCACAGCAGAGACACCTGCAGAGGCGTCAGATCCAGTCCCTCGGCGGCCCGGGCCACAGCCTCGACCACCCCCTTGCTTCGCTGCTCCAGATAGGGCTGGACGAACCAGGCGAAGTGGTCCGAGGCGGCCCGGGAACCCTTCGGAATCCGGGACCGGTACTGGCCGGTCAGCACGCCGCGACCCAGCGGCGACCAGGGGAAGACGCCGAGCCCGAACGCCTGCGCCGCCGGGACCAGTTCCATCTCCGCGCGCCGGGCCAGCAGCGAGTACTCCACCTGCAGGCTGGTCAGCGGGGCACGACCGGGCACCGCCCGCTGCCAGGTGCTGGCCTGTGCTGTCTGCCAGCCCACGAAGTTGCTGATCCCGACGTAGCGAGCCATCCCCTGCCGGACGGCGTGGTCCATCGCGCTGAGGGTCTCCTCCACGGGCGCCTCACCCCAGGCGTGGACCTGCCAGAGGTCGACGTAGTCGGTGCCCAGGCGCTCCAGCGACCCCGACAGGTCGCGCAGCATCGCCCGGCGCGACGTGTCCACCACCCGCTTGCCCTCGCGGACCACGAAGCCGGCCTTGGTGGCGATCACCACGTCCTCGCGCCGGGTCAGCTCGCCGACGAGCTTTCCCACCAGCCGTTCGGCATCACCCGCCCCGTACGCCGCCGCCGTGTCGACCAGGCTGCCGCCTGCCTCGAGAAAGGCCTGCAGCAGTCCTCGAGCCTGGTCCTCCGGGGTGTCGCGGGCCCAGGTGAGCGTTCCGAGTCCGAGCCGCGACGTACGCAGCCCGCTGGTCCCGACCCGTCGCGTCTCCATGGCCGCTGAGATTATCCACTGCTGCTGTTCGCGTTCGGCGTTGCCCGCGTGGTGTGTTACTCACCGGTAGGTTCAGACTCATGCGACTGGGACTGAACCTGGGCTACATGGTCGGCGCCGACGACGCGCGTGGGCAGCTGCGACTGACCCAGCACGCCGAGTCGCTGGGCTACGAGGTGGTGTGGGCGGCGGAGGCGTACGGGTCGGACAGTCCGACCGTGCTCGCCTGGCTGGCCGCTCAGACCTCGACCATCGGCGTCGGGTCGGCGGTGATGCAGATCCCCGCGCGGACTCCCGCCATGACGGCGATGACCGCGGCCAGCCTCGACCTGCTCAGTGAAGGTCGGTTCAGTCTCGGTCTGGGGGTGTCGGGACCTCAGGTGTCGGAGGGCTGGCACGGGGTGCGGTTCGACCGGCCGCTGGCGCGGACCCGGGAGTACGTCGACATCCTGAAGCTGGCCTTGGGCCGCAAGACGGTGGCGTACGAGGGCCGCACCTACACGCTGCCGCTACCCGACGGCCCCGGCAAGGCGCTCAAGCTCACGATCGCGCCGCACGCGGACCGGATTCCGATCTATCTCGCGGCGGTCGGCCCGAAGAACCTCGAGTTGGCCGGCGAGATAGCCGACGGCTGGCTGGCGATCTTCTTCGCGCCCGAGTTCGCCGAGGAGCAGCTCGGCCACGTCGACACCGGGCGCGCCGCCGCGGGACTGGATCGCGAGGGCTTCGACGTGGTGGCGACGATCCCGCTCGCCGTCGGAGCCGACCCGCGGGCGTGCGCCGATCCCGTCCGCCCGTACGCGGCCCTCTACCTCGGCGGCATGGGCAGTCGGGAGAAGAACTTCTACAACCAGCTGGCGGTCCGGATGGGCTACGGCGAGGCGGCCGCCTCTGTCCAGGACCTCTATCTCTCCCGACGCCCGCGAGACGCCATGACGGCGGTGCCGTACGAGTTCATCGACTCGACCTCCTTGCTGGGACCGAAGGAGCGGCTTGCGGAGCGTCTGGCGGAGTTCGCTGCGGCCGGGGTGACCACGGCCGCCCTGGCGCCGCACGGCAACAGCCTCGAGGAGAAGCTGGCCGCCTTGACGACGGCCGCTGAGGCACTGGAGCTGGCCGGTGTCGCCTAGCGTGGGCTAGGCCGTGGGCAGCGGCTCGAGAACCCCGGTCAGCAGCAGTACCGCGACCAAGGCCGCCAGGCAGACCCGGTAGATCACGAACGGCAGGAAGGTGTGCGTGCTGATGTACTTCAGCAGCCAGTGGATCACCACCAGGCCGACCACGAAGGCCACCGCGGTGGCCAGGAAGATCGGCCCCCAGGCGGGCTCGACAGGATCGGAGGAGATGTCGAACAGCTTGAAGAAGCCGGAGCCCACGACGGCGGGGATGGCAAGCAGGAAGGCGTACTTGGCCGCCGCCTCGCGCCTGTAGCCGAGGGCGAGACCGGCCGTGATGGTCGCCCCGGACCGGGAGACACCAGGGATCAGGGCCAGCGACTGGGCCAGTCCGAAGAGGATGCCGTGGCCCCAGGTGAGGGACTCGATCGGACGCACGTTCTTGGCGAAGTGGTCGACGACGCCGATCACGATGCCGAAGCCGGCCAGCATCGCGACAGTGATCCACAGGTTGCGCAGCGCGTGGTCGATCGCGTCCTGGAACAGAAGGCCCAGCACCACGATCGGGATCGAGCCGATGATCACCAGCCAGCCCATCCGGGCCTCGGGATCATCCCGCGGCAGCTTCCCGACCAGGGCCAGACACCAGTGCTTGATGATCTTCCAGATGTCCTTGCGGAAGTAGATGATCACCGCCGACTCGGTGCCGAGCTGACTGATCGCGGTGAACGCCGACCCCGGGTCGACACCGCCGTAGAACTGGCCGACGATCGACAGGTGCGCGCTGGAGGAGATCGGGAGGAACTCGGTCAGTCCCTGCACGATCCCGAGTACCAGTGCCTCGAGCCAGCCCATCGTCCACCTTCGTCCGTTCGCCTTCACCTGCAGCCCTCGACGAGCCCGCACCACCGTAGAGGCAACCGACCGGTTGCGCGTGGTTCAGGACCGGCTGTGGTGAAGATCTCCCTCGCGTTCCCGCCCGCCGGCGGACCTCAGCGTGGTCAATTTCGACTCGAGTGAGATTCTCACCGGAACGCTCCTCACTCCCGAGAGACTCCACCCGTGACCATCCACAGCGACCACCCGTTCCTCCCCCCGGAGGGCGAGCGCGATCCGCTGCGTCGTTTCCGAGGTCGGATGATCGCCCCGGTCAGCGTGTGGACCGCGTACGCCGGCGAGCGTCGCGTCGGTTGGACCGTGTCCTCGATGCTGGTCGTCGACGGTCCGCAGCCGACCCTGCTCGGACTGCTCGACCCCGATGCCGATCTGACCGAGGCCGCCGTGCCGGGTGGGGCCGCCGGCGGCCTGGTCGCCGTCAGCCTGCTTGGCTGGCAGCACCGGCACCTGCCTGACGCCTTCGCCGGTCTGGCGCCGTCGCCGGGCGGTCCGTTCCGGCTCGGTGACTGGCAGCAGACCACGTACGGCCCGGTGCTGACCGACGCGCCGGGCTGGCTGGGAGCGACCGTGCTCGAGGCCCGACCGCTGGGTTGGTCCACCCTGCTGACTGCTCGCATCGACCAGGTCGAGATCGCCTCGGGCGACGCGGACTTGCTCGGGCACCTGCGCGGTCGCTACCTGCCGATCGCCTCCGGACCGCTCGACTAGGGTCGAGATCATGGCCACGGTTCTGCTGGTCCGCCATGGGCGGACGTCCGCCAACACCGCGGGCGTGCTGGCCGGCCGCAGCCCGGGCGTCGAGCTCGACGACGTCGGACGCGTGCAGGCGCTCACCCTGGGGGAGCGGATGGCCGCGGTGTCGCTCGCTGTCCTGGTCAGCTCGCCGCTGCGCCGCTGTCGGCAGACCGCTCAGGCCCTGCTCGCCGGCCGCAGCGAGCCCGTGCCGAGCAGCACCGACACCGGCCTGATCGAGTGCGGGTACGGCGAGTGGACCGGCCGCACCCTCAAGGAGCTGAGCAAGGAGAAGCTCTGGCGAACCGTCCAGCAGCAGCCGTCCGCCGTCCGCTTCCCCGGAGGTGAGGCGATGACCGAGATGGCGGCCCGCGCCGTCGGTTCCGTACGGTCGTGGGACGAGAAGGTCACCGCCGACCACGGGGGGGACGCGATCTGGGTCGCGGTCTCGCACGGTGACGTGATCAAGGCGATCCTGGCCGACGCACTCGGCACCCATCTCGACACGTTCCAGCGGATCCTGGTCAACCCCGCCTCGGTGTCGGTGGTCCGCTACACGGCCGCCCGACCGTACGTGGTGACGATGAACTCCTCCGGCAGCGACCTGGCCGCGATGTTCCCGCCTCGCAAACCGGCGCCGAAGCGCTCCCGTCGTGCCGCAGCACCCGCCGACGACGCCCCGGTCGGCGGCGGCCTGGGCGCAGCCGAAGTCACCCCCTGAGCACCCGGACTACGCTGACGACATGGCGATCCTGGTCCACCGCTACGAATCCCCGGACCGCTTCGTGGCCGGCACCGTCGGCCAGCCGGGGGAGCGGACGTTCTTCCTGCAGGCCCGTGAGGGCAACCGCATCACCTCGGTGGTGGTCGAGAAGCAGCAGGTCTCCGTGCTGGCCGAGCACCTGGACAAGGTGCTGGACGAGGTGCTCCGCCGCAGCGGGCCGGCCGCCCAGGTCCCCCCGTCCCATGACAAGCCGAGCGACACCGATCCGCTCGACGCGCCGATCACCGAGGAGTTCCGCGTCGGCACCATGACGATCGCCTGGGACGCCGAGATCAACAAGATCGTCATCGAGCTGTTCTCCAACGTCGACGAGGAAGCCGACGAGGAGGAGGACCCGGAGCTGTCCGCCGCAGCCGCAGCCGCGCTCGAGGGCAGCGACGAGGTCAACGCCGACGAAGTGTTCGTGGTCAAGATCACTCCCTCGTACGCCCGCGACTTCGTCGCCCGCGCCCAGGCCCTGGTCGCTGCCGGCCGCCCGCCCTGCCCGTTCTGCCTCCAGCCGCTCGATCCCAGCGGACACATCTGCCCACGTGCCAACGGCTACCGGCGACCTCTTTTCGCCTCCTGAGCCTGCTGCCCACGACGACCGACCACGCTGCCTTGACCAACGCCGCCGAGATCCCCGACGAGCCGCACCCGGCTCTGACCGCCGCCCTGACCGACGGCGAGCTGCAGATCGCCGGTCGGCTGGCGAACGCCTCCAACGCCACCTACGTCGCCGTGCTCACCACCGAGCTCGGCCCGATCGAGTGCGTCTACAAGCCGATCCGCGGCGAGCGGCCGCTGTGGGACTTCCCGACCGGCACCCTCGGACTGAGGGAGGTGGCGGCGTACGAGGTGTCCCGAGCCGGTGGCTTCGATCTCGTACCCGTGACCGTGCTCGTCGACGGGCCGTTGGGCCCGGGCTCGCTGCAGGCCTGGGTCGACGTCGATCCCGAGGAGACCGACGCGCTGGTCGACCTGGTGCCGACCGAGCAGGTGCCCAGAAAGGGCTGGTTCGACGTGGTGGACGGGCTCGACGCTCACGAGCGGACTGTCTCGGTGATCCACGCCGACTGTGCACCGCTGAGGCAGATGGCCGTCCTCGACGTGCTGCTCAACAACGCCGACCGCAAGGGCGGGCACATTCTCGGTAGCCGTGGCCACGTGTTCGGCGTCGACCACGGGGTCTGCTTCAACACCGACCCGAAGCTGCGCACCCTGCTGTGGGGGTGGGCCGGCGCCGAGCTGATCGACACCGAGCTGGCGGCCGTCCGGCAGGTCCGTGACGACACCCCTGATCGGTTGTACGAGCTCCTCGCCGAACCCGAGATCGAGGAGCTGTGGTCGCGGGCCGAGCGGCTGCTGCAGCGTGGCCGCTTCCCGCGTCCCCGTTCGGGTTACTACCCGGCCATCCCCTGGCCACCTTTCTGACCGTCAGCCTGAGCACCCGACTGACCGACCGACCCTGGCGGTACGAACTCGACCCGGATTTCCACTGCGCGAGTGCTCGAACCCCCGCGGAGTCGCGTCTGGTCCACTGCGCGAGTGTTCGAACCCTCGCGGAGTCGGGGATCGAGAGGCGAGGGAGTGCTGGCGTGGCCGCCACTAGGGTGGCCCAATGCACGCATGGCCTGCGCCCGAGGTCCCCCGGCTCGAACCCGCCGCGGAGCGGCCGAGGCTGCAGCTGTTCGACACCGCCCGCCAGCAGCTCGTACCCGCTGGTCCTGCAGCGGCCGACGGGCGACCCGCTCGGTTCTACGTCTGCGGCATCACTCCGTACGATGCGACCCACATCGGCCACGCCAACACCTACGTCTCCTTCGACCTGCTGAACCGGGTCTGGCGGGACGCCGGGCTCGAGGTCGTCTACGTGCAGAACGTCACCGACGTCGACGACCCCCTGCTGGAGCGCGCCGCCGCCACCGGAGTCGACTGGCAGCAGCTGGCGGCCGACCAGACCGATCTCTTCCGCGCTGACATGGCCGCCCTCAACGTCATCCCACCGGCGCACTATGTCGGTGCGGTCGAGTCGATCGGCGAGGTGGTCGACCTGATCGCTGATCTGCAGAACAAGGGGGCGATCTACGCCGTCGACGACCCGGACTACCCGGACCTCTATTTCGCCCAGGCCAGCGATGCTGACTTCGGATTCCTGTCCCACCTGGACCGGCAACAGTCGCTGGCGATCTACGCCGAGCGCGGTGGTGACCCGGATCGGCCCGGCAAGAAGGACCCGCTGGACTGTCTGGTGTGGCGGCTCAAACGACCCGACGAGCCCGGCTGGGACTCACCCTTCGGCCCGGGTCGACCCGGCTGGCACATCGAGTGCACCGCGATCGCGCTGAACCGGCTCGGTCCGAACTTCGACGTCCAGGGTGGCGGCTCCGATCTCGTCTTCCCGCACCACGAGATGTGCGCTTCCGAGGGTCGGGTGGCGACCGAGCAGCCGTTCGCCGAGGTGTACGCCCACGGCGGCATGGTCGGTCTGGACGGGGAGAAGATGTCGAAGTCCAAGGGGAATCTCGTGCTGGTCTCCAAGCTGCGCGAAGCCGGCGTCGACCCGATGGCCATCCGGCTCGCCCTGCTCTCCCAGCACTACCGGGACGACTGGATGTGGACCGATGCCGTCCTCGCGGCGGCGCAGGAGCGGCTGGCCAGCTGGCGTGAGGCCGTCAGACTGGACTCCGCCCTCAACGCCGACGCAGCGATCACGGCCATCCGGACGGCGCTGGCGAAAGACCTGGATGCCCCCGCCGCGCTTGCGGCGGTGGACGCCTGGGCAGGCGCCTCCGCCGCCATCGACAGCGACGACGCGGACGCGCCGGCGCTGATGGTCGAGGCGGTGGAGGCGCTGCTCGGGGTGAAGCTCTGAGAGTGACGGAAACTCGCGTCGCACGGGCTCTGGCGCGGCGTGTCGTCGGTGTGTCGTCCATTCCTGGTACGCGGTTCCGTCACCTGGCCGCCCGTCGTAGGATCGTCCCGACGAGTTTGACAACTCGCGCGTGATACCGGGGTCGGTGCAAGTCCGAACCGGCGGTGACAGTCCGCGACCCGGCACAGTGGAAGAGACTTCGCAGGAGCGAAGCGACTTCCAGCCCCAGCGGCGAGCTGTGTCGGTTGACCTGGTGGAATTCCGGGACCGACGGTGAAAGTCCGGATGGGAGGTTCACGCGAGCGCTTGTCCGTCACAGTCGGCATCGATGCCGCCCGTGCGACGGTCGGCGTCTCCACACCCCGGTGTTCGTGCGACCGGAACAGTGGAGGATCCTCATGGACTTCGGAAGTCTGCTGGAGCGGTTGCTGAACGCCCAACTCGACATAGGTCCCGGCATTCTGTGGCGGGAGATCATCGGGAACGGCTTCGGCCTGGCCAGCGCCATCCTGGGCATGCAGCGCAAGGTGCTGGCATGGCCGATCGGCATCGTGGGCAACGTCTTGTTGTTCACCGTTTTCCTGGGCGGGGTGTTCTACACGCCCCAGGATCTCGACCTGTACGGCCAGGCGGCCCGACAGGTCTTCTTCCTCGCGGTCAGCGTCTACGGCTGGTACCGCTGGTACCAGTTCCGGAAGTCCGGTGCCGGCGGCGAGGAAGGAGTCGGCGTCGCCCCGGCTTGGGCCGGCTGGAAGGGCCGCGTGCAGCTGCTGGTTGCGGCGGTCGTGCTCTGGACGGTGTTCTACTACGCGCTGGCCGCTCTCGGCTCGTGGGGCCCGGCGGCCGACGCCTGGATCCTCACCGGCTCGATCCTGGCCACGTACGGAATGGCCCGCGGCTACGTCGAGTTCTGGCTGATCTGGATCGCGGTCGATGCGGTCGGCGTACCGCTGCTGCTCGCCGCTCAGTTCTACCCGTCGGCGATCATGTACATCGTCTACGGTGTGTTCTGCCTGATCGGCTTCATCACCTGGTGGCGGATCGAGCGCAAGGGCCGCACGCCCGACCCCGTGGCCGTCGACTCCCCGGAGATCGAGACGGTCGGCTGACCGCTTCCGCACGCGCGGAGACGTGACGTGCCCTGAGCCTGTCGAAGGGCTGGTGCTTCGACAGGCTCATGCACACGTTGGTTCGACAGGCACACGGGGACGTGACTTGACCTGAGCCTGTCGAAGGGCTTGGTGCTTTGACAGGCTCAGCACGCGTGCATCGAGATGCTCAGCACGCGTCACGCAAATGTCGCCTAAGGTGATCGCCCGTGGCCGGGAAGAGCTTCGAGGACCTGTACGCCGAGCTGAGCGCGAAGGTGGCGGCCGGTGACCCCGGCTCCTCGACGGTGCAGCGGGTCGAGGCGGGCGTGCACGAGATCGGCAAGAAGATCGTCGAGGAGGCCGCCGAGGTGTGGATGGCCGCCGAGCACCAGTCCCGCGACGACGCCGCCCTGGAGATCAGCCAGCTGCTCTACCACCTCCAGGTGCTGATGCTGGCCCTCCACCTGGATCCCGAGGACGTGTACCGGCATCTGTGATCGGGTCAGGGCCGCGGCAGCGCACACCTAGGATGGCCGCCGTGAGCTCGAACCCCCTGATCAAGATCGCGGTGCCCAACAAGGGCTCGCTGTCCGAGGCCGCGGCGCAGATGCTGCGCGAAGCCGGCTACGCCCAGCGCAGCGACCCCAAGGAGCTGGTTCTGCTCGATGAGGCCAACGGTGTCGAGTTCTTCTACCTCCGGCCACGTGACATCGCCGTGTACGTCGGGGAGGGCACCCTCGACGTCGGCATCACCGGCCGGGACATGCTGATCGACTCCGGCGCCCACGCCGACGAGGTGATGCCGCTCGGCTTCGGGAAGAGCCGGTTCCGGTTCGCTGCGCCTGTCGGCGGCAAGCACACCGTCGCCGATCTGCACGAGCAGCGGCTGGCGACCTCCTACCCGGGTCTGGTCGGTGGCTACCTCGCCGACCAGGGCATCCACCCCCGGCTGATCACCCTCGACGGAGCGGTGGAGACGGCGATCCGGCTGGGTGTGGCGGACGCGATCGCCGACGTGGTCGAGACCGGCACGACCCTGCGGCAGGCAGGTCTCGAGCTGTTCGGGGATCCGATCCTGCACTCGGAGGCGGTGCTCATCAAGCGCCGTGACACCGACGCCGCGACCGGGCTGGACCTGCTTCAGCGCCGGCTGAACGGCGTCCTCGTCGCTCGCAACTACGTGATGATGGACTACGACGTCAGCGACGAGTTCGTCGACCTGGCCTGCTCGATCACCCCGGGTCTGGAGTCTCCGACGGTGGCGCCGTTGGCCAAGGAGGGCTGGCTTGCGGTGCGCGCGATGGTGCCTCGGGCCGAGGCGCAGAAGATCATGGACGACCTCTGGGCGATCGGCGCTCGCGCCATCCTGGTCACCGACATCGCCGCCTGCCGGATCTGATGACGCCGACCTCCGAGAACGACGGTCCCGTGGTCTACCGCTCCAACCGACTGCGCTTCATCGTGATGATCGCGGCCTTGGCGCTGGTCGCACTGAGCTTCGTGTTCTGGGTGGCACTACCGGCCAACCTCAAGGCCGAGTTCACCCTCTCCCAAGCGGTCACCCTGCTGATCATCCTCGGCCTGTTCGTGTTCGCGCTGCTGGTGGTCGGCAACGGGGTGGTGAAAGCCGACGCCGACGGTCTCTTCTTCCGCAACGGATTGAGTCGTCACCGCTACCCGTGGTCGAGGGTGCACCGCGTCGTGCTCCGCTCCGGCGACGCGTGGGCGCACGTGCTGCTGATCCCGACCGATCGCCTCGTCGAGGAGAAGGCCGATCTGGAGCACAAGATGCTGATGGGGATCCAGACCGGCGACGGTGCGTACGCCACCGAGGCGGTCGCCGACCTCAACCGTCGGGTCCGTGCGTATCGCGCAGCATCCTGACCTAGGACGCGCGACACTAGCCCCGCACCAGCAGCCGATCTGCGTCGAGGACGCCGGGTCCCCCTGACGCTGGAGTCGATCGATTTACGGCTGTGGCTACCTGACGCTCACCATCTCGACGGTAGGTGCACGAAACCGTCACCCAGACCCTGCGACTGCTCCGCTGAGTGCTACTGGATGCCGCGGTTCTTCAGGATCGCCTCGATCTCGGCCATCTCCGGATCGATCTCCTGCGCAGCGGCCTTACCCTTCGCTGGTGCCTTCTTCGTCGGCGACTTCGTCGCCGCTGCCGTCGACCGAGTCGTACGCCCGGCGCCGACCGCCGGCTGCCCACCACGAGAGACAGCCGGAGCGGAGCCGCCCTTGGCTGCGGCGCGTCGAGTGAGCACACTCCCCACCACCCACAGCACCACGCACAGACCCAGCAGCGAGATGCCGAACCACATCGACGGCGTGAAGATGATGCTGCTCGCCCAGCCGACGAGAGCGACAATCGCATCCCACAGCAGCCGCAGTAGCCCGGTGAAGTAGAGAGCGACCGGGGCCAGCGCCAGACCGACGCCCTGGATGACCCGACCGCGGCTGCCCTTGCGCCAGGCGACGCCGGCGACGATCACCCCGAGCAGGGCGAGACCGATGCAGAGGGGAAGCAGCACGACGTCCGAGGCAGGCATCCTCCCAGTCTGCCCCAGGCGAGCGGCCCCGACGATGGGGATAACCACCCAGAGCAACCCCCGGACGGCTGGGGGATCTCGGGGTCGTCCGACTACGGTGTCTCGGTGCCTGCGAACACCAGTCCGAGCCCGCGGGACCGAGCTTCGAGCCACCCGGCGCACGACCGGACGCTGGCGCCGTCTCCTTTTCCGGGCGACGACGGGGCCGCGAGCGCGGAGGTCCGAGCTGCCCTGGCCACCTTCACTGCCAGCCACGCCCCGGACGACTACCTGCGCGCCGTGGCGACGCTGTGCACCGATCGGCTGCTCGTCCCCGTCGTGGCCACCGCCACCGGGCTCGGGACCACAACTGAGGGTCTTTCGTCGGACAAAGAGGCCGAGATGGCGGTGGTTCTGATGCAACGGGCTGACGGAGGCAAGGCGCTGCTCGGCTTCACCGGCCTGGACGCGCTGCAGACCTGGGACGCACGGGCCCGCCCGGTTCCGGTCACGCTCGACAAGGTCGCCGAGACGGCCGTCGCCGAGGGTGCTGTGGCGGTGCTGGTCGACGTGGCCGGTCCGGACGCTCTGGTCCTGGAGGGTGAGGTGCTGAGCGCGCTGGCGCAGGGCCGCCGACTACTCGACCTGGGAGACGGCTTCGGCTGGGCCCTCCCCGCCACGGAATAGCCAGGCCCTTCCCACGCGTTGGACACTCTCGTCGGGCCGCGCGTGCTCGCCGGTGGATGTGACCGTGTTCTCTCAGCGGTGATAGCCTGTGTCCCGACCGATTCGGCATCCGTGCCGGATCCGCCAAGTGGAGACCTGATCTCCCACCCGTACGACATCCTCACCGATCGTCGTCGGGTCGGTCCGCGGCCGT